>JAISOQ010000117.1 GCA_031275515.1 Treponema sp.
CGTTGAACATATTTACCTTAATATTATCGCATCAAAAGGTTTTCTTCAATAAGGTTTTCAAAAAAGATGATAAAACTTGTAAAGGCGTTTGTTTTGGATTTGCCCCGCTATCCTGCTGATCGGAAGACCGGGTCCCCCCGTCGAGGCTAAAGTCCGGCAGACTTTTCTGAGGATTAATAAAGCAAATGACCTTGCCCTGAGCGCTTCATTTCTTCTCTTGCAGCAAGCTTTTATTCCAAATATACTTGAGGGTATTTCAAGACTTCAGTTTTGAAATACCCTCAATCATCGGATAATTGCCCTCATCGGATAATTGTCCTGAGTTTGGAAGGAAGTATGCCGAAAACCCACAGTCCAGGCGACCGGATCGCCGAATTACGCAAAACCTACTCAATCAGCCGGGAAACCCTGGCGGAGCGGAGCGGACTCAACATCGAATTGATCCGCCGTATCGAAGAAGACGGCCACATCCCGGATCTTGCACCCCTGGTCAAGATTTCCCGGGCTTTGGGCGTCCGCATTGGCGCCCTGATGGATGATCACGAAGAATTGGGGCCGGTCGTCACCCGTTCAGGAGAGGCGGAAAAGCCCCCCCGGTTTGTCACCGGCCTCCCCGGAGAGGTTTCAACGCCATCCAACGCGGCGTCCCCTCATTCCCGTCAGGGCCTCAATTTTCACGCCCTGGCCGCAGACAAGGGCGGCCGCCACATGGAACCCTTTATCGTGGATATTGAAGAGGACGCCGAACAGGACAATTCCACCCATGAAGGGGAGGAATTCATCTATGTTCTTTCGGGCAAGCTCTCCCTGGAATACGGCAAGAACAGGTACATCCTGGAGGCCGGCGATTCAGTTTATTACGATTCCATCGTGCCCCACCGGGTCCTGGCAGCCGGGAATGGGGCGGCGCGGATCCTTGCGGTTATTTACACGCCGGTATAAGGGGTATCTGTGAAATACATCGAAACCACCTTGGGGAACCTCCTGCGGGAAAAGGCCCGAACCCAGCCTGACCGGGAATTTCTTGTTTACGCCGACCGGGACCTCCGGTTTACTTACGCCGAATTTGACAAGCGGGTGGATGAGCTTGCCAAGGGCCTTCTGGCCATAGGCCTTAAAAAAGGGGACCATGTCGGTATCTGGGCTACCAATGTGCCGGACTGGAACACCATCCTCTTTGCCGCGGCCCGGGCGGGCATGGTCCTGGTAACGGTAAATACGGGTTACAAGCTCCATGAACTGGAATACCTGGTACAGCAGTCGGACCTGACCTGCCTTCTCATCATCGACGGCTTCAAGGATTCAGACTATGTGGCTATGGTCAACGAACTGGTTCCTGAACTCAAAACAGCCCCCCGGGGGCATCTCAATTCCGCCAAATTCCCTTATCTCAAGAGCGTGGTCTACATAGGACCGGCGAAACACCGGGGCATGTACAATATGGCGGAACTCCTCCTCCTGGGGCAGCATACGCAGGATGAGGAACTTCACGCCATTGAAGCCTCCCTGGACGCTAACGACGTGGTAAACATGCAGTACACCTCCGGGACTACCGGTTTCCCCAAAGGGGTCATGCTCACCCACCGGAACATCCTCAACAACGGCCTGGGCATAGGCGATAACCAGCGGTTTACCGAAAAGGACATCGTATGCCTTCCGGTCCCCCTGTTCCACTGTTTCGGCCTGGTCCTGGGCATGATGGCGATTATTACCCACGGGGCCACGGCGGCTATGCTGGAATGGTTCGATCCCCTCCTGGTCCTGGCCACTATCCAAAAGGAGAGATGTACCGCCGTGTACGGAGTGCCCACCATGTTCATCGCGGAACTCAACCATCCCATGTTCAAGATGTTCGACACTTCAAGCCTCCGCACCGGCATCATGGCGGGTTCTCCCTGCCCCATCGAAGCCATGCGCCAGGTGATAGACCTGATGCACATGAAGGAAGTTACTATCTGCTACGGCCTTACCGAATCCTCCCCGGTGATGACCCAAACCCGGTACGATGATTCCCTTGAGGTCAAGGTGGAAACCGTGGGCCGCGCTTTGCCGGGTGTGGAAGTCACCATACGCAACCCCGAAACCGGCGAAGAGTGCCCTACAGGCGTTCACGGCGAATTCTGCTGCCGGGGATACAATACCATGAAGGGTTACTACAAGATGGAGGAAGCTACCCGGCTCTGCATTGACGAGCAGGGCTGGCTCCACTCAGGCGACCTGGGCGTCAAAGACGAAGCCGGCAACTTCCGGGTAACCGGCCGTATCAAGGATATGATCATCCGGGGCGGCGAAAACGTGTATCCCAAGGAAATCGAAGACTACCTGTATACCATGCCGGGTATCAAAGACGTGCAGGTAGTGGGTATCGCCAGTAAGAGATACGGAGAAGAGGTAGGGGCCTTTATCATTCTCCATACGGATATTGCCATGACCGAAGAGGATGTGCGGGACTTCTGCCGCGGCCAGATCAGCCGTTTCAAGATACCCAAGTACATCTTCTTTGTAGATTCTTTTCCCCTTACTTCCAGCGGGAAAATTCAGAAGTACCTGCTCCGGGAAATCGGCTTTCAGAAGGCGCAGGAGTTGGGGATCGGGACATAAGGGGATTCCGGGAATCAGGTTTTGCCTAGCAGGTTCCGAATGGCCTGGGCGTTGAGCAGCTTGAAAGGGGGCTCAATGTGCCGCTCAAAACTCAGGCCGGGCATAAACCGGCTCCCCTTCATTGCTTGCAGGTTTTGCGCCCCATTCTTCCTCTTAACTAGGCATGGCCTAACCTGTGAAAATCCGCGCTAATCTGCGGATCTATTTTATCTGCCCTTACCCTGGGCAGGGCAGGGGCAGATAAAAACCTGTCAGAACGCTTTTTTTGTAAGTTTTTTTTCTAATCCCTTGTCTTTTATTTTTATGAGGCATATTATAAATGAACGCAGATTACATTTCGATT
>JAISOQ010000171.1 GCA_031275515.1 Treponema sp.
TCTATCATGAGGGGCCATATCATATTGAAAAGGGCGCGATTGTTCCAGTCAGGAGGGGAAATGGACCTCGTATCGGAGCTGATTGTACCGGAGAAGCGACGAAGGATCATTACTTATAGTATGAAACTTTTTTACTATATAAACAATAGCCGCAGGGCAGCCTCATTTGCGTTTTAATCCTCAGAAAAATCCCCCGAACGTTAGTCCCTGGGCGTACTTTTTCTCTTTGTCGAACTCACGTTACGTAAACCAAAACCGGCTTCCCGGGAGGGCCTCAATTTTTCAGAAGGGTGAACAGGATCGAACAGACGCCGATGAAGAATATGGCGGCCAGAAGGTATACCCACAGGGGCGGCGCGCCGGCGGCGGCCCCTTCCCCCTCGTTTTGTCCCGTCCTGCCTTTGGCGGGCTGGCCGGATCCGGCGGGAATGGTGTAACCGCAGACCGGACACCCCTGATTAAAAAGGGCTTCTTCCCCCGTAAACCCGCAGGATGGGCAGCGGACTGACTGAAAAAGCCGCCTGCACCGGGGGCACTGTTTCGCCTGGAGGGGGACTTCGGCGCCGCAGTTTTCGCAGAAGAAATGGGGATTGCTCATGGGCAAAACCTTTTCAGCCGGGAAACCATTGCAGGAAGAAACCTTCCTCCGCCTCCTGTCCGGCTCTGTGAGCCTTTCATCGCGCCTTAACCCGCCGCCTTTTTCTCAACGCCGCCGCCGGTTTTAGTCCCCCCGTCAGTTTTGGTTCCCCCATCAGTTTTTGCGGCGCTGTCCGTTTTGGCCTCCGGAGATTTCGCGGCGGACGAAGCCGGAGAAGAAGCGCCGTTCCCCTTCTTATCGGTTACATAAAAACCGGATCCCTTAAAAATAATCCCGCCTCCGCCGTTTATAAGCCGGCGGACATCCTTGCCGCACTGGGGGCAGATTTTAAGGGGGTCATCATTCATGCTTTGAAAGACATCAAACGTATAACCGCAGCTTTTACATTCATATTCATACGTTGGCATACACAATTCCTCTGTCACCTGGTTTTTTCGTTTTGGTTCCCGCAAATTCCGAATTTTAAAAATTGAGGCGGTTTCAAAACCTCACGTCTTGAAACCGCAGCCTTAGATTTGATTCATTTAGAATATATCGAGAACATATTAAAAAGTAAAGCGATTTTTTCAGCGTCCATACCGGCAGTCGTCAGGATCAACGATGAACCCTCCCGGACCGGGGCATTGGCGAAAAGATAGGGTACAAGTGAAAAGCCGCCTGCACCAGGCATATCAGAATTGACCATGAAAGCGCGGAACAAGGAAATCATGGAAACAAGGGCGCCCGCGTGGCTTGCCGAAGGCAGTTCCAGCCGGAACTTCGCAAAAAAACGGGACCCGGGATTCACGGCGTCCGGTTCTGCCGCATCAAGCGCCGCATCCGGGTACACCCCAAAGATGAGGAGGTCCGCCGGGATCGAAAGGGGAACCCCCATGCCCGACAGAAACCGGTCTATCAGCGACTCCGCATCCGGGATCCAGCCGGCCAGGACCGCCCCTTCATTAAGCTCTCTGAACCGTTCCGGGGCCTTAACCCCCCCGGTATGGGGGAAGGGGTCCCCGTCCGAAAACAGGGCGTACCGGGGCTCGACATACACCGAAAGCCCGTCCCTCCCGGAACGCCAGTACCGCCCTCCGGTTTCGGAGCGCGTCTTTTTCCAGGATGAACTTAACCCAAGGGAAAACCTCATGCGGGAACTCGGATACCGGCCCCGGGCGGCCAGGAGAAAGGCCCTGCCGTCTTCGGAGGGATAAACCGCCGCCGCCGCCGTATCCGTCATGTCCAGCGCCTGAGCCGCCTGGTCTCCCCGGATCCCCCCTATGGAAACGCGGTCCAGGATGGGCCGCGATTTGGGCACGTCAAGGGTCAGGTAGACAAGGCCGCCGGGGTCCAGAAAGGCGAAACCGTCCCCCAGGGCTTCGGCTTCCGTGAGGGTCCGGGGAACCGAGGCGCAGGAGGCAAGAACCGCGGCGAGGTATGCCGCCAGGAAAAGGGCGGGAACCGGGAAGAAGGGTTTCATCGCTTTTCGATTTTTACGAGCCACGCCTCGTCCCCGGCTTCCACTTCCCGGCTGTCCGCGGCTTTTTCCCACAGGGTCTCCGCTGCCAGGGTTTCCGCGGCTACATAATCGGCAAAGTCCTCCCAGGCGGCCTTGAGATGCCCGGAACCGAAGAGCCGCAGGCGTATACGGTCGGTTACCGCAAGGCCCATCTCCTTTCTGAGGTTCTGCACCCCCCGGACCAGGTCGCGGACATCCCCTTCCCGGGCAAGCTCCCCGGTAACTTCCGTATCCAGGCCCACCGTCAAGGTTCCTTCGTTCAGCACCCGGAGATTGGCTTTTTCTATGCGCCGTATATCGAGCTTCTCCCCGGTGATCTCCACCGCCCTCCCCGCCACATCTATCGAGAGGGTCGCCCCTTCCAGTATGCCTTGAATCGCGCTCTGGCTCAGGGCTTCGATGCGGGCGGCGGCGGCCTTCATGTCCTTGCCCAGTTCCTTGCCCAAAACCCGGAAATTCGCCTTGGCCTGGTATTCCACCAGGTCTTCTTCATTGTCCCGGAACACCACGTTCTTGACGTTCAGTTCCTCCCTGATGATCTCCGTCATCTCAAGAAGCACCGTCTTTTCCTCCGGGTTCCGGGTTACCAGTTCCACCGTGCGCAGGGGCTGGCGGACCTTGATGTTGTACTGGGACCTGAGGGCCCGGCCCATGTAAACCGCGTGCTGTACCGCAGCCATCTTGAACTCCAGGGCGGGGTCCCGCCGGGCCTCCCTGGGCGTGGGGAAGTCCGCCAGATGCACCGATTCGGGATCGGCGGGCAGCCTGAGGTTCCGCCATACAGCGTCGGTAACAAAGGGCATAAAGGGCGCCGCGACGGTGATGAGGGTCTTGAGGGCGTCGTAGAGGGTCCCGTAAGCCTCGATCTTGTCGGCGTCGTTTTCAAAGCCTTCGCTTGCGGAAGCCCGCCAGAACCGGCGCCGGGACCGGCGTATATACCAGTTGTTGAGGAGATCGATGAACCCGATGATGGGATCCACCGCGCGGGAAAGATCGTAGGCGTCCAAGGCGTTCCCCACCTGTTCTATCAGGGTTTCCGCCACCGAGAGTATCCACTTGTCCAGGGGGTTCGAGGGGTTGTCCGGCGCTCCGGCGGGACTCATCCCGTCTATGTTGGCGTAGGTTACAAAAAAGCTGTAGGCGTTCCAGAGGGGAAGGATGATGCTCTTGAGCACTTCCCGGACCCCCTCATCGCTGTACCGGAGATCGTCGGCCTTGACCACCGCGGAATGGATGAGGAAAAGCCGCAGGGCGTCCGCGCCGAAGGTATTCACCACTTCCATAGGATCGGTGAAGTTCCGCAGGCTCTTGCTCATCTTCTTGCCGTCCGACGCGAGGACGAGGCCCGAAACCACGCAGTTCATGAAGGCGGGTTTCCTGAAAAGCGCCGCCCCCAGGATGGTCAGGGTGTAAAACCAGCCCCTGGTCTGATCCAGGCCCTCGTTGATGAAATTCGCCGGAAAATGGCTGTCGAAGTATTCTTTGTTTTCAAAGGGGTAGTGGCTCTGGCCGTAGGGCATGGCCCCGGATTCAAACCAGCAGTCCAGCACTTCCGGTATGCGGCGCATGACGCCGGAACAGGGAGCGGAGCTTTCGGCCTTGCCGATCCCGCCGTCCGGGACAGCCGAACAGGGGATGGTGATGTCGTCCACAAAGTGTTTATGCAGGTCCCCGATTTCCCTGCCGGAAAGTTCCTTTAGTTCCTCCCGGCTCCCGACGCAGAGGATCTTCCCGCAGTCCGGGCATTTCCAGATGGGCAGGGGGTTCCCCCAATAGCGGTTGCGGCTGATGGCCCAGTCCCGGGCGCCTTCCAGCCACTTCCCGAACCGTCCGTTCTTGATGTGTTCGGGCATCCAGTATATCTGTTCATTGGCGGCCAGCATATCCTGTTTAATCTTCTGCACGTCCACAAACCAGGAGCTTACCGCCCGGTAAATGAGGGGGCTCCCGCATCTCCAGCAGTGGGGATATGCGTGGAGTATCTGGTCCCGTTTGACCAGTTTCCCCTCGGCCTTGAGGCGTTCCA
This sequence comes from Treponema sp., assembly GCA_031275515.1. Classification (GTDB taxonomy): domain Bacteria; phylum Spirochaetota; class Spirochaetia; order Treponematales; family Breznakiellaceae; genus JAIRLK01. Next base: position 4,123 of record JAISOQ010000171.1, read on the forward strand.
TGATGGCCTTGTCCGCGTCTTTCACGAAAAGCCCCTGGTAGTCGCTTACTTCGGCGGTGAAGCGGCATTCGGCGTCTATGGGACAGATGGTGGGGACTCCCGTGCCTTTCAGCGCCCGCTGGTCATCCTCGCCGAAGCCCGGCGCGGTGTGGACTATGCCCGTACCGTCTTCGGTGGAAACAAAGTCCCCCGGATAGGTCCTGAAGGCGTTCTGTTCCGCGGCCCAGGCAAAATAGGGGAACAGGGGCTCGTATTCCAGGCCCAGGAGTTCCGCCCCCTTATAGGTCCCGATACGCTGATACTCCCCTTCGCTCTTGTAGTAAGCGGAAAGCCGGGCCTCCGCCAGGATATAGTGTTCCTCCCCGTCACGGACCAGGGCGTAGTCTATGTCCGGCCCCAGGGTAAGGGCGAGGTTCGAGGGCAGGGTCCAGGGCGTGGTGGTCCAAGCCAGGAAATAGGTATTGGCGGGCAGAACCGGGGGCGTTTGGGATTTTGCTTCACAAAGCCCCGCGCCGTTTTTCGTTTCCTTAACTTTAAAGCGCACGGTAATGGCCGGATCGTGGACATCCCTGAAACCCCCCAGGTTAAGCTCGTGGTTGGAAAGCACGGTGGCGCACCGGGGGCAGTAGGGCAGGATGTAGTGGCCTTCGTAGATAAGGCCCTTTTCCCAGAGGGATTTGACTACCCACCAGATGGTTTCCATATAATCGCCGTCCATGGTCTTGTAGTCGTTGTCGAAATCAACCCACCTGCCCAGACGGGTGATCACCTCCCGCCACTCTTTTACGTACCGGAGTACGGAAGCCCGGCAGGCCTCGTTGAAGGCCGCCACCCCGTAACGTTCAATGTCGGTCTTGGAGTTGAGGCCCAGTTCCTTCTCGATCAGGGTTTCCACCGGAAGGCCGTGGCAGTCCCAGCCGAACCTGCGTTCCACCCGCTTTCCCTTCATGGTCTGGTACCGGGGGATGATGTCCTTGATAGTGCCGGGTACAAAATGCCCGAAATGGGGCAGGCCCGTGGCAAAGGGAGGGCCGTCGTAGAAGACGAAGTCGTTTTCGGGACGGCCTTCCCGGATGGATAGGGACTTCTCAAATATCTTGTTCTTTTCCCAAAACTCAAGCACTTCTTCTTCTAATTTGGGAAAACTCACCCTGGGATCAACGCTTTGGTACACCGCTCTATTCTCCTGTCCGGCCAGTATGCCATAACGGGGCGGGATTTTCCAGTACGGCGTATTGACAGTCTGTTTTTTGCAGGGTATAGTTATTCATCTTAATCAAAGGAGCGGATCATGGATCAGCATTTTGTGTCATTGGGGGGGGGGGGGCCCGGGGGCGCCCCCCCGCGCGCCCGCGCCGAGCAGCGCGGGGCGGGGGGGGGGGGGGGGGGCGGGT
>JAISOQ010000261.1 GCA_031275515.1 Treponema sp.
TCGCTCAGGGCTTCATACAGATCATGGCTGCCTTGGTTCGGCAGGAACTGATCATAATTTTTACCCATGCCTTCCATCGCCTTTGCAAGGCCGGGATAAAGCCCCACTCCCGCCGCGCCGCACATTGCCGCGCCAAGAGAACAGTTTTCCGATTCCTTTGTACGGTATACCGGTACATTAAATACATCAGCGATTACCTGGGCGGTAAAGCTGCTCTTGCTGCCGCCCCCGCCGATATAAAGTTCGTTGATGGATAAGCCAAGGTAATCGGTCATTTTTGCGGCGCCAAGTTTGATCTGGATGACAATGCCTTCCACAAGGGAGCGGAACATGTGTCCCCGCGTATGCCGGTCATCAAAACCCAGGTATATTCCCTTGCCCCTGGGGTGCGCCTCCGAGGACGACCAGTCCGGCAGGACTACCAGGCCTTCGGAACCTGCGGGGATTGCCTCCGCTTCCCGGTCCAACAGGGCTTCCACCGAAATCCCCGCTTCTTTGGCTGCGGCCTTTAAGCCGCCTCCCAGGTTGTCCCGGAACCAGGACACCAGAAAAAAGCCCCTGTTCGACGTAGACTCGTAATTGTAAAGCTTGGGAAAGGCGCTTAAATAGGTGAGGTAGGAAAAATCAGGGGACGGTTTATATTCATTGCAAACAATATCCAGGCCGCTCAATGTGCCAAGGGTGATGTAGGCCTGTCCGTGGTTTACCGCCCCCGCGCCTAAAAGTTCGCATTGTTTATCCGCCGCGCTGGCAGCTACGGGACAGCCTTCGGGCAGGCCGGTAGCTGCCGCCGCCTCCGGGGTAATCCTGCCGATAACGGTTCCCGCAAGGACAGGCTCCGCCACTTGATCCCGCCGCATTCCCAGGGACTCAATTTCCACATCCCCGTCAAAAGCCTTCCAGTTGATGATGTCATAGGGCCATCCCATGCTGTTGGAAATGGATTCGTAAAAGCCGCCGGTCAGTTTATAGCCGATATACCCGGAAACCCCCAGGTATTTTGCGGCTTTTTCGTAGATTTCAGGCGCATTGAACTTGAACCAGTTGGCTTTGGAATAATACGGCCAGAATAACTGATACAGGGGGTCCGGGCTGCTATTGACAACCTGTCCCAGGGAGGGGATATTCATGCGCCACCGTTCATCAAGCCAGCTTATGGGATTGCAGAGAAGGTTCCCCTCCTTATCGAGGACCAGACAGCAGCACCGCTGGCTGGATATTCCGATGCCGGCAATATCCGCGATGTTCCCCGTAAAGTGGGCGAACATATCCGCCACGGCGGACCGCAGAGCTTCCCAAATATCATTCCTGCCATGCTCCGCCCAGCCCTGATGCGGGGAAAGCATCTTGGGATGATCCGCCGCGCCTTTGGCAATCCTGCTGCCCCTGCTGTCGTACATGATTGCCCGGGTGCTTTGGGTGCCGCTGTCTATGCCGATAATGTACTTTTCACTCATAAACCCTCCCCCTTTTTATCCGTTTTTATCTGATCGAAGCGTAAAGGAATTTTTCAACCGCAGGGGTCCACCATTGCAGGTAGCCCGCCTTTGTGGGGTGGGTTTCATCCTTTAGCCAAAGTTTTCTCTGCTCCCTGGTGATGTTGTTGAAGTCCGCGTCATTCCAGAGGTCCAATACGCCTATGTCCCACACGTTCGCCAGTTCGTTTAAGCGGTCAACCATTTTTCCATACCGCTCATCGTTGCGCCGGGAACATGAATAAAACAGCACGGGGCAATTCCAGGTTTGCCGGGCATAGGTGATGATGTACTCTATGGCGCCGGTTATCGTTGTTTTATCGTAGGCGCTTAAACTGCCCGAGGGTCCCGTAATATCGCCCAAATTAAGCATATCAACCGTACCGCCGCTCGTATCATTAGTGGAAAGCTGGCAGATAAACAGATCCACCTCCGCATTTTTGTCAAACTTTGAGCCGAATTCCATCCGGTGAATATAGGAATTTTCGTTTTTATCCATTAGGGTCGTGCCGGTAACGGCTTCCACCACAACGGTACATTGATTGCGTTTGGCAATATAGTGGGGAAAGGCCGTTCCCTTGCTCCCATAGCCAATCGTAACGGAAGACCCCAGGAAATAAAGGGTTTTGCCCTTCAACGGACTGTCCGCCAGCGCTTCAATTTTTTCCACATCATAATCCGTTGAATTGCCGTCCGGGCCGCATCCCGTAAACGCTGCCGCCGTCATCAGTAACACGATAATTTCTATCAACAATTTCTTCATCATCTTCCTCCAAATTGTTAAGGAACTCTACGGAAATACCATGACCTTTTATTCTTGCACAGTTCCTAAGCTGACCCCGGGGTTCTTCATTTTGGAGTCGCCTAAAGGCGGCTGCGGCTGTTAGTTACAGCGGCTAAACCCGCAGCCTCCCGGCAAAGCCGCCGGGGGACCAATTTTATTCAGCTTCCCCTTGGGCGGCGGCCTTTATTGATTGATCCGTCAGCCATTTGATCAGCAGCTTCTGAATCAGTATACAGCCGGCAAGGAAAATCCCGCCGCCGATTAAGAACACAAGAATGTTGCTGCCGATTTCCAGGGCAAAAAGCTCTACGCCGTTAGGGGTATAGTAGAACTTCCCAAGGGAGATCGATGCCGCAACCAGATAAGCAAAGGCCGCGTTATTGAAAATGAGGGGGCAGACGGTTCCGCCCATGATGAGCACCCCCAATATGACAAAGATCACCGGAATAAAGGCGTACTTAAAATCCAGGAGGCCCGGTTCCCCCCGGAATACCGCGCTCTGTCCCATCAACTGCCAGGTTGCCCAAAAGAGGAACAGGGACATCAAAAAGCCGAACAGCCCGCCGCAGAATATCTCAAGGCTCTTTTTGGGGTTGTTGCCCATGATGAAGTATAAGATGGTTACAAAGAACATGGGCCATGTAGGGATTGAGTATGAATTGTATATATTTGGAAAAAATTTGCCGCTGGCGGTCAAAATTTTGTCAAATACGGGAAAAATGAACGAGACGCAGGAAAAGTTAACGATGAACACCCACAGGAAAATGGCTCCCGTCACCAGCACCGTACCTTTATCGGGTTTTTTAAAATACTCGTTTATTTCAATCTTCACTTGATCCTCCATGACATATGGTTTTCAAAGCAATACCCTTCATTTTACCAGCCAAATTTCAGACTTGTCAAATTGTTTTTTTGTTCTTTACATGGAATACTAAAAGTTCGCGAAGGAACGCTGATTTTCACGAATTATTCGGATACGTTCGCGTTAATTCGTGTAATTCGCGGACTTTATGCCATTGAACTCACGCAGCCTGAAGCTTTTAGCTTCAAGCTTCCGGCTGCCGCGGACCCGCGGTCCGGCAGCATGTGAGGGGCGCGAAAACCCTTGCCGATGCCCTGTCCGTGCACTTGCAGGAGGTTACCCGCAGGAGTATACTAAAATCCATAGCCGCCCGCAGGACGGCATATCCGGGGTGAACCAGGGCTAAGGCTCCGGCGGCAAGACCGACTCCTTTACAGTGCAACGGGAACCGATCCAGGGGCATATCCGGTCGTTATGGAAGGCCGGGGCTATGATACCCTGGAGGAGGCGATAACCGCGGCGGCGGGGTGTATGTTGCCGACAATGGAACCTTCATCATGCAGGGCGGCTCCTTCCTCGACAATACGCTTTCCGCCTCCATTACCTCTGGCTGGGATTCCTCCAACAAGCACGCCTGCGGCGGCGGCGTGTATCTTGACTCCGGTTCCGCTATTACCAAGACCGGGGGAACCATCAGCGCGGGCGGGCTTTCCAGCAGCACCGGTAATACGGGCGGCGCGGCGGTGTATGTAAATTGCAGCACCGACAATCCGGTAAGCCTGGAAAACGACGTAAAGGCCGAACACAACCTGACCAAAGCCGCGGCTGATACCACCAAAAGCAGCCTTACCCCCAAAAACGGCTGGAGTGACGAGTAAGGCCGGAGGAATATAAAGACAGCCCGGGGCGGGGCGAAACAGCCGCGCCCCGGGCTCTCTCGGGGGAACCGGAGGCCCGCCGGGGCGCGTATGCTTCTCCATCTTTCCCACTCCGGGAAATTGTGACGGCTTGGTATATTACGCCCTCCCTGCCTGGGGAAAAGCAACCGCCGATATGCTGCCCGTGCGCTTGCAGGAGTTTACCCGCAGGAGTATACTAAAATCCATT
>JAISOQ010000273.1 GCA_031275515.1 Treponema sp.
ACTGATGAAGAGTTTGACAGCCTGAATATTATTAAGGCCGATTTTCACGGCGAATGGAATTATTCTGTTGTCGCCAATCTTTAATATCGTCCACTTTATTTCGTAACACTTTCTAAGCATTCTTCCATCCTTGTTATGTCTTCTTCCGTGATCCTCACCTGTTACCCCTCCCATGGTAACTCCTTTATATCACAGATTTTTAAATGATGTTGCCCTGGGGTTCGCCGTATCCCTGGATTCACACATAACAATTTCTCCTATCCCGTCAAACCGCTCCACGGCGTCCGGCGGAATGGCGGCTATACGGCAGCGCAGGAGCGTCCCTGGCGGGAGCCCGCCAAACCTGTCCGGGATAGGAACCGCCAGTTTGAGGTAGTTCTCCGATACCGCCGGGATATAGGGACCAGTCTCATCGTTCGGGGCTTCGGTAAGGACTTCCAGGGTTTTCCCCAGCCATCGCCGGGCGTAGCGTTCCCTGCCGCGCCGGGCCAGATTCAGAAGGGCTTCTACCCGGAAGGTTATGTCTGCTTCGTTCACTGAGGATTTCAAGGCGGCGGCTTCGGTCCCGGGACGCCGGGAATAGGGGAAGGCGTGGATCCAGGCGAAATCGAGGCTTTTACAGAGATCATAAGTCTGTTGGAACTCCGCTCCGGTTTCTCCGGGAAAACCGGCAATGATGTCGCAGGCCATAAAAGGATCTTCCCGGCAGGAACGGAGCCCCTGAACCGCTGCCGCTACGTCCTCCGGGGCATACCACCGCCGCATCCGTTTAAGAATTTCCCCGCTTCCAGACTGAACCGACAGGTGAAAATGGGGCCGTATACGCGGATTTTTCAGAACGGCGAGCAATTCAGGGCTTACGCCTTGGGGATCCAAAGAAGAGAGCCTGAGGGCTATGCGGGAAGTACCCCGGAGCAGAAAGTCCAGAAGCCCCGGCAGATCCCGGAGATCCCCTTCCTGCCCGCCGGCATCCCGGTACTGGTTGATATTGACCCCGGTGAGTACCATTTCGCCGTACCCCCGGTCTTCAAGCTCCCTGAGCCGGGTCAGCGCCGTTCCTGATTCCAGGCTTACGCTCTTTCCCCGGGCCAGGGTTACCCGGCAATAGGAACAGGCGTGATCGCAACCGTCCTGTATTTTAAGGAATGAACGGGAATGAAAGGAGAAATCCCCGGAGTTGAAGATAAAAGGGTCCCTCACAGCCGGACCCTCCCGCCATTTTTCAAGGCCGGCCTCAAGACGTATCGCACCCATCCCTCCTGCCGTATCTTTGGGCGAAGGCCCTTCGGAGGCTTTTGCAGCCCCAAGACGCCGGGGTAAGCCCAGCAGCGCGGACTTGAGATCCCCGGGAACCACGACAAGGCGGCGTCTTTCCGGGGAAGGAAGCTCCCCGGAAAGTTCCCCTTCCAGGGCGGCCAGGGCGGGGCCGTCAAGCTGGGCATAACAGCCGGTCACGATAAGGAGGGAATCAGGGCTGTCCTTTAGGGCTTTGCGAATGATGCGCCGGGCTTTCTGCTCGGCTTTGGAAGTGACCGTACAGGTGTTTATCACCAGGATGTCTGCGGCGGCAGGCCAGGGAACCAGACTGAAACCTTCGGCCTTAAAAGAAGCCGCAATAGCCTCACTTTCAAGCTGGTTGAGTTTACACCCCAGAGTCGCTATGGCAATGGAAGGCATTGATATTATTGATTTCCCAGGGATTGCCGGGTCCGGTCCAGGCCGCGGCGGGCATCGGGAAGCTGGGCATTAAGAACCAGGGCCTGTTCGTAGGCCCGCACCGCATCCTGCAAGTCCCCGGCGCTTTCCCGTGCATAGGCCAGACGAGCCCACCATGCGGCGTTCCCCGGCATGTAATGTACCGCCGTGGACAGGGCTATGTCCGCATGGCGGAAGCGGCCAAGGCGAATGTATATTTCTCCCAAAAAATAATAAACCGTATCCAGACGTCCGCCCTCAGGGGCAAGATTGATGTATTCCTGAAAATATTGAAGGGACTCGGCGTTCCGTCCCTGGTAATAACTCACTTCCCCAAGGATTTCGATGATCCTGATGTCATAGCGGCTAATATTTCTCCCGGCAAGAGCATGTGTACGAGCTTCAGCGTACCGGTTAAGCTGGATAAGACTCCAACAAATGACCACATGGGATTCAAGGTTAGCCGGATTGGCCGCAATCTCGTCCTGACAAATAGTAACAGCAGTCTCATAATTACCCTTCCGGTATTCGACAAGCGCATCAGGCCTAACCTGGGCATAGACAGCGGCGGTTTGAAGCAGGAACAACGCCGCACCCATCCTTCTGCAAAAATCTCTCATTTTTCAGATTGTACATTCCGTTCAGTCATAGTACATAAACCATTAAAGGAACAACCAGTCTCCATACTAATTTCAGGGGTCGTTACATTTCCCGTCAATTTTCCGGTCGCGGTTATTTCCACTCTTTCTGCAGCATTCACATTTCCCTTTACAATCCCGCGGATTATTACCTTGGATGTGTCGATACTAGCCTCCACCACTGCGGCCTCATCCACAACAAGGAGTCCTTTGGCATCGATTGTCCCGGAAACCTTCCCCCGAATAAGAAAAGGTTTTTCAAATTGAAGTGTCCCGGAAAAATCTATGCCGGATGACAAAATCGTATCAAAATCTTCATCTTCAAGCATGTCATTATGAACGTCAGTCATCAGTACCCTCCAAATGCCTAAATCTTACATGGCCAGAGAACATCAAGTCAAGGGAAGGGAAGTTCGATACTCTCCCTGCAATACCGGCGCTTTCAACTTGCAAACCAGCGTAGAAAAGGGTATGCTTTAAACTAAATTATACTATAATACTGTCTTAAAGGGAGCAAGTCATGGATTTTGTCAAAGATATGCGAAATAAAGCTAAAGCCCTGCAAAAACGGCTGGTTTTGGCCGAAGGAACGGAACCGCGGACCATCAAGGCCGCCCGGATCATTGTTG
>JAISOQ010000309.1 GCA_031275515.1 Treponema sp.
TTACTCTCTCGCGTCGTCCGCTCCTCCGCGGGGCGGGGGGGGGGGGGGGGCGCCCCCCGCATAAAGAAGAATTCCGTACCTTGAGCTTCAGCGCAACAGCGAAATCATTTTATTCCGAAGGGGCTTGGGTGATAAATTCCGAAGCGGATGTGTCGTCTTATAATAGTTTTAGATATGGAACCAATGAATGGGAAGTAACAGAGATACCAATAAACAGAGGAATAAATACAGCAAGAACGATTGAAAATATTTTACATCAAATAAACAGTAATATTACATACTATTATAAAGATCATGTACATGATAAATCAAATATGGAGAATTGTACCACCGCATTACAAAACACATTAGCAGAAAATAGTTAAAAATATATGGAATAATTGGTTTCACAGGAGGGTTTCGCAATTCCTTGTATTATAAAAAATTACGGGGAGATGCCTTTTTCGAAAAATGGGGAAGATTCCCCAATGCCTAAAGCCCCTGGCCGCGGGGACATTATTGATGTTGAATCAAAGCGGGCTCTTTTCTGCCTTTGAACCAAGGCGGCTTATAATGAGCGCTTCAACCATGCCTTCGAGAGAGGAGGTTTGCGGAACAATCGCCTCCATTCCATACGCCCTGGCCGGCGCCGCAGTCGCTTCGCCGATGCAGAGCGCGGGAATGCCGGAAACGCCAAAGATACGCGCAAAGCCTTCCACCGCCGAAGGGCTGGTAAACGCAAGGTAATCAAGCCCCTGGATAAGCCGCTCCCGAAAGGCGGGATTCTCGCAGCCTGTTTCAGGAACAGTATCGTAGACCGGAATATCAATATACCGAAGCCCCGCCGTATCAAGGGCTTCCAGAATGTCTTTTCCGCCAATAGCCGAACGGGGCAGGATAACCGTTTCGTTTTTCGCGGCAATTTCCGCCAGCGCCGCGCCAAGAGCCGCGCCGGAAAAGGTGTCCGGCGCGAGGTCGGGTATAATGCCCCGGGAGGCGAGGGCCGCACAGGCTGCGTTCCCGATTGCGGCAAATTTACAGGCGGCGAGCGTGCGAATGTCAATACGGTAAGCGGCGAGTTTTTCAAAAAAGGCTTCCACGCCATGAACGCTGGTAAAGGCAAACCAGATATTGCCCCGGGGCGCTGCGGCAAGGGCTTCCTGTAAAACCGGCGTTTCCCGGATCGGCGCTATTCTAATCGTGGGAAGCGCGATTACTTCCGCGCCCCGGGCATCCAGCATTTTTGCAAGCCGGTTCACGCCGCCGTTACGGGGACGTGTTACCGCAATACGGACGCCGAAAAGCGGTTTTTTGCGGAATGCCATCGCCTCCGCAAGGCCACACGCCTGGCCTACAACGATAACAGCCGGAGGCTCAATACCTGCTTCTGCGGCGCGGGCGGCAAGGGCTGCTGCGGGGGCAAACAGTTTTCTTTCTTTCGACGTAGTACCATGACTCACAATGGCTGCGGGCGTACTGCCGGGAAGCCCCGCAGCGGCGAGATCCCGGCAGATGCGGTCAAGCCGGGACAGGCCCATCAGAAAGACGAGGGAGTCTCCCGACGCGCATTGCCGGACAAGCGCGGGATAATCAATGGTCTTCGCGCCTTCGCCGTGGGCGGCGATAATATGGACGCGGGACGCAATGCCCCGATGGGTAAGGGGAATCCCGGCGCTGCCGGGCGCCGCAAGAGCCGATGATATGCCGGGGACAATTTCGCAGGAAATGCCGGCGTCCAGAAGGCAGAGCGCCTCTTCGCCGCCCCGCCCAAAGAGCAGCGGGTCGCCGCCTTTCAGCCGCACAACCCGTAATCCCGCAGCCGCTTTTTTCACCAATAGCGCATTAATTTCTTCCTGCGGCAGGCTATGATGCCCGCGCTCCTTTCCTGCAAAGATTTTTTCGGCTTCCGGCGGGATTCTGGCAAGTACCCCCGGCCCAACAAGCCTGTCAAAAACCACCACATCGGCTTCCGCCAGCGCCGCTTCGCTCCGGGCTGTCAAGAGACCGGCGTCGCCAGGCCCCGCGCCCACAAGACAAACGCCGCCAAGCTGGTTTTTTCGTCCTGCGGCTTCGGCAAGCAGACGAAAGGCAAGACGCCTCCCCAATTCTTCCGGTTTTGCCGGATCGCCTTGCAGCGTACAACTTATCATTGCCGTTTCACCTTCGGGACAGCAGCGGCCCTGGAGAACAAGTTCGCCGCCTTCCATACAGGCAAAGGCGGCGACGGGAAGACCGCAGTTACCGTCGAGTATGCGGGTAAAGGTCCGCTCGGCAAGGGATCTTTGGCGCAGGGCAGGATCATCAATCCCGCTCACGAGCCCTGCGGCCTCGCCCTCCGCCCGTGTTACTACGGCAAGGACCCCCTGACCTGCGGCGGGAAGCATTTCGTCAACATCAAAAATCCGGCTTGCCCGTACCCCAAGGCCCAGGCGTTTAAGACCGGCAGCGGCGAGTACCAGCGCGCCGTATTCACCGGCATCGAGCTTGGCAAGCCGCGTAGTCACGTTGCCCCGTACAGGAGCGCAGGAGATGCCGGGATAAAGGGATGCAAGCTGAATCGAGCGGCGTTTTGCCGAGCACCCTGCCGGTTTTGTACTATCGGGTTCTCCAGCGCCCCGGGGCAGCACCAGGGCGTCACGGGGATCTTCCCGGGCGCAAAAAGCGGAGATGACAAGACCTTCAGGCAGCACGGCGGCCATATCCTTCAGGCTGTGTACGGCCATATCAATGCGCCCCTCAAGAAGCGCGGCGTCAAGTTCCCGCGTAAAAAGACCCTTTCCCCCGGCTCCGTCCAGGGGCCGGTCTTTGAGCATGTCGCCGGATGTTTGCATAGTAACAATTTCCGGTTCCATGTTAGGATACCGGGCGCAGAGGAGATCCGCGGCTGTCTTCGCCTGGGCTATTGCAAGCCGGCTCTCGCGGCTGCCTATTCGTATCACCATTGCCTTGTCCACAGGCTCCTAAGTTTTGCGGAAAATTGCCCGCTTCACCATTCTTTTGAATCCAACAGTATCGTTACCGGGCCGTCGTTAATATACGCCACTTCCATATGGGCCTGGAACACCCCGCTTTCGCATACGAGCCCTGTTTTCCTGATTCGATCCATAAAGTATTCATAAAGGGCCTGGGCGGTTTCGCCGTCCGCGGCGTTTCCGTAATACGGACGCCGGCCTTTCCGGGCGTCCGCCAGGAGGGTGAATTGGGAAACCACCAGGACGCCGCCGCCGGCATCCTGAACAGAGAGGTTCATCTTCCCCTCCCCGTCCTCGAAGATACGGAGAAAGGCGATTTTTTCCGCCAGACGTTTGGCGTCTTCTTCGGTATCCCCCCGTGCAACCCCCAGATAGACTAAGAGGCCCCGGTCTATACCGCCGGCCCCTGCCCTGCCCTCTCCGCTTACAACCGTTACCGAGGCGTTCTTTACCCGCTGTATCACTGCTTTCATTGGCTTTCCCTTCCCGGAGGCAGGAGCAACCCTGTCTGCTGAACCGCCGCCCCCTCAAGGCGTATATCCAGACCGGCAGGATTGACCACCGGGACGACGCGGGCCAGAATCTTCAAGGGGAGTTCCGGGTTCACCGGTATGGCGGAATCGAACACCACCGGAACCTGGCCTTCCAGAATGATCCGGGTATCGTACCCCACCAGGAAGGTGAAGACCGTACTATTTTGGAGTATTTCCAGATTGGCTGCCATGCCCTTCCAGAGCACGTAGCAGTCCCGGTACAAGGGAGGATCTTTCATCACCTCCGCATAGGTAAAACTGTCCTTTTCCGAAAGCGTGTCGAAACCCGGAGACTTGGTATAGGAAAAGAGAAGCCGGGCCTTGTTCTTTATCCCTTCGGGGGCGTTGGATTCCAGGATGCGGTTCAAGGCGACTTTGGCCTCCTCGTCCCGGTAACTGTCAAACAGCTTCCTGGCTTCAGCATAGGTGTCCAGGACCTGTTCTCTGGTAAGGACATACCGGTAACTCCCGTCTATTTGAAACGGAGCGTCCCGTTCTGCCTGTTCCAAAGCGGTATCCGCAAAGCCTTCCCGCTCGGGCCTGGGCTTGAAGGGCGTTATCTCCCTAAAGCTGCTGAATAGGGCCGCCGCCCGTTCCCGGGCAATATCGGCAAAGCCTCTCCGGTCTGCCCGGTGATTGAAGGGCATTATCACGGTAACGCGGATGAGTAAGGCCGCCGCCGCAACTGCGCCAAGAATACACAAAGGAAGAAAGAGGCGGGTTGAGGTAAAGGACAGCCTTGGGACAGGAGGATAAAGCTGGGGCAGCTTACCGGAATCTACCCAGGAAGCGATCTTTTCGGGCCTCCCGTTTTTCTTAATCACCGAGAGGGCTTTTCGGACAATCTTATTATTAGGGTCCATATCCTGAACTTCCAGGTAGAAATCCACCGCCTTGTCGGTTTCTCCCCGGCGCAGGAACAGCGCCGCAAGGCCGATCATAACCAGGGGATCCCGCAGCCTAATCTCCCTGGCCCGCTTAAAATAGGTGAGGGCTCCCCCGAAATCTCCCGCCCTGAGGCAGGCGGAAGCCAGAATATAGTAATAATTAAAGGAATCCCGGTATCGCAGTACCTCGCTTTCCAGGAGTTGAATGGTTTTTCCGCAATTTCCCGATTTCAGAAAGCGGACCGCTTTGGTTAAAACAGGATCAAGTTTCATCGGTTTACGGCTTACCACAACTTGTACCGGGATTTTAAACCGGCAATGGCCGCTTCAATCTGCGCAAGTTCTTCGTCTGAAAGAATATGACTGCCTGCAAGGTGCTTGTCAAGCCGGGCGATGAGATCCCGCAACGTAACCAGGTCCTCTTCCCGGGTATCCTTTATTGGAAGGGCCTCTATCGGAACGTTTTCCATAAGAAAGAACCCTTGCTCGTCTGCCAGGGCCAGGAGGATCACATAATCCCGGGACGCGCCCCCGGCCAAAGGCTGGGGATCAAAATTATAGGAGACTGCCGAATCGTTAATCGAATAGGGCAAATAATTGAAGTTTCTGCCCGCAGCAAACCCGAGTTTCCAGGGAGCCTCATTAAGCCGTTTCCAATTCGCAAAATGAATCACCTCCGGCCTTGGACCTTCCCCGGTTAAAATACTCCCCATGAGTCCAAAACGGGTATTTCGGGAAATCCAGTAGGGATCATTTTTCTGTAAATCAACCTGGAATTCCGCGGTAACAGGCTGCCGGCCAACCAGAAAGGGGGTTCCCGCGTTCCCCTCCCCCAGATTGGTGTCCAGCAGGAAGCGCAGCCCTGTGGAAAACTCCCCGGTTCCCCGGTTTTCCAGCCTGATGGTCATACGGACCCCGTTGGACATCTCCGCGCCAAGGGTTTTGATAAAGGTGAATTCCTGGGTTACCAATAAAAAGGGGGATTCAAAAATGATTGCCGGGTTAATGGGGCTTTGGCGTATCCGAATCTTGAAGGACGGGGATTCTCCCAGCCGGTAGGTCCGGTCGTTGACCATTACAGTAAGAAAACTGGTCCGGGGATCGCTGTCTACGAAAAAAGAATCATATTGCCGCAGATGAATGTCCCGCTGCTGGGGTATGTCGATGAGGTAATACAGAGAGAACCGCCCGGTATCTTCATGCAGCACGAGTTTGATTCTCCCGTTGAGAAATTCCACCGCCCATACAGCAGAATTCCCAAAAAGGAGAAACAGAATAAACAGACATACCGGAACCAAAGGGGATCTAAGCTCCCCCTGCACCGCCGGTAACCGCCGTTTCATTTGCCCTCTCCGCCGGCAGAATCCCGTTTGACGGCTCCGGTCCCCGCATTGAGGAGTTCGTTTACCATATCCTGGGCTGAATTCTTTAGGGAGTAAATCCGGGACATCCCGGCGTCCGGAGACGATTCAGCCCGTAAATCCGTTCTGCCGGAAGGAACCGGCGCGTTGGCTTCCCGGAGCTGGGTCTCCAGCAGGCCGATCCGCGCTTCGGCTTCCTCCAGCCGCCGCTGGTAATCCGCATTGGCGTTTTCCAGGTCCGAAAGGTGATTTTCTTTGAGCATATCGGCGATACGCTTTTGATAGGCGATGATGGCCTGATCGTAGGATCGTTCCCGGCGCTGGTATTCTTCCACGGTTTTAAGGGATTCCTCGTGGGTCCATTTGAGGAGGGAAAGCAGTTCCGCCTCGATCTTTTTCTGGTTTATCAGGGCCGCCCGGTAAGAAGCGGCTTCGTATTTGACGCTGTAGGGATAGTCGTTTATGATGATCATAAAGATGTTCTGAGCCGCATCAAGCTGCCCCAGGGAATACAGAGACTCCCCTATCCAATACAGGGCGGCGGGCATCCGGGTTTCATCCTCCGGGGTCTCAAAGGTAAGGCTGTCGGTATACGCCTTGAGGATCACCAGGGCTTCGTCATAACGGCCCAGATAATAGTAAGCCCTGCCCCGGTGATAGGGGATCTCCGCATACCGGGGATTTGTTCCCAGCGTGATACGCTCAAGCTCATCCATGTCCCGGATGGCGGCCTCGTACTCCCCTGCCCCCAATTCCGACAGGGCGATCCAATACAGGGCTTCCGCCCAATGGGCCGCATCGGGGGCTTCCGCCTGATACCTGCGGAGTTCGATAACCGCCTCAAGCCAGAGGCCCCTTCCATAAAGGCTGATTCCATCCTGAAGCCTTGAAGTCTGATTCTGCGTCTGAATTTGGGCGATGGCCGGCGCCCAAACCACCCCCAGGAAAAGCAGAGAGAGACAAACTTTTTTACAGGAACAGGGATTCATGGACATCTTCCTTCTTCTTTTCGTTATTTCGGCAAAAAAACATCTAATAATTAGAGGCTTTCCCAAAACTGAAGTTTTGGGAAAGCAGCCTTAAAGTTCGCAGTTTTGTCATCCGCCTTTGAGTTCCCGTACCAGGCGTACCTTATCAGGGGCGTCAAAAAAGGCCGAACCGGTAACCATGACGTCTACTCCCGCTTCCCGGACGGAAGGGGCGGTCAGAAGGTTGACGCCGCCGTCAACAGAAATGAGGTACTCCCCTACGCCCCGGGAACGGAGATCCGCCAGGGCCTTGACCTTCCCCAGACAGCCTGGTATCAGGGTCTGGCCGCCATAACCGGGGTTGACGGTCATCACCAGAACCAGGTCCGTATAGGGAAGCAGCGGTTCTACAGCGCTCACCGGCGTAGAAGGCACGATGCTGATCCCCGCCTTCTTTCCCAGATCCCGAATGGCCCCAAGGAGCCGGTGGGAATGAACCAGGGCTTCCGCATGAAAAGTGATATAATCCGCCCCGGCCCGGGCAAAATCTTCGATAAGGTTTTCCGGCTCGAAAACCATCAGATGAACGTCAAAGACGGAGGAAGAACAGGGCCTAAGATCCGCCGCCATTTTAGGGCCAAAGGTCAGGGGCGGGACGAATTTACCGTCCATCACGTCCAAATGAACCCAATCAGCCCCGGCATTATCTATTTGTATAACCGCTTCCGCCAGGCAGGAAAAATCCGCCGCCAGGACCGAAGGGGCAATCAGAGGGCTCTTCATACCTTGATCATACTCCTATGGTATCCCCCTTGTAAAGAACCATAAAAATGGTATAATGCGAAGATATATTGATCGTGTCAGTATCGTGAAGAACCATCAAGTCATGAATGAAAGGATAACGATAACAGGGCTCATTCAGCAAGCCTATGATAATCTGAAAGCCTCTGATGCAATTTCGGCGCAGCGGAATCTGGAGGAAGCGCTAAAGATTGACTTTGAGGATCCCGAAGTGGTTTATGCGCTGAAATGCGTTACCTGGTGGCTCGAACGGATAAAAAAGCTGGAAGATTTTCGGGATACTTACGATAAAGGAGGATACATCCTTTCTCAATGGAAATCTTTTTATAGTTTTCTGGACCGTATCAGGGACGAAAACGGCGATTATGAGCCTTGTATGTACGCCATACGGCATTTTGTTTTTTCCACGGCCCTCCAGTTTTTTGAAGATATTCTGGGGGATGGGATTAACCGGCACGATCCGGGTTTGTTATTACAGGTAGGCCGCTGTTACAAGGGGGTTGGCAATTACGATTTTGCGATAAAATATCTGGAGCAGGCGGCCCGTTTTAAACGGGACGATGGGGAAACCCTTTCAGAGCTGGCGGACGTCAACGCTCTGCTGGACGAAATCCGGGTGGCCAAGGTCCTTTTCAGGGAGGCGTTTTTCGTAGATGCCCAGGGGGTAGACCTTAGATCCCTGGAGTCGGAGCTTATCATCAGGCTCCGGGACAGGGTTATGCGGCTGGGAAAAACCGGTCAGGAACTTTTGGAGTGGATACCTATTTACGGCTGCCTTTACGGGGTTTTTTCGGTTAAACGGGAACTTAAACCGGTAGAAGTCGGGCGGCTGAAACAATCTATCTTTACCCTGGAGAACGAAGTCCGCAGCCGTCCGGATAATTTGTCCATCCTTATCCCCCGGCTTATTAATCGTTATTTCTGGTTAATCGATCAGTACGAGAATACCCGGGAGGACCCTGTACTGATTGAAGAAACCATGTTGAAGATAAAAATTATTGATCCGGCAATATACGGACAGTATATCAGATGAGGCTGTTCCAAAAGGTTCAGACGCCCGCAGGGCAAGGAGTTATAAGAAATGGCAGAAGCTCTCCTTAAAAGTGTACAGGAAATGTTGAATGAGGAAAAATGGACCAGAGCTACCCTCAGCAATTATTCAACTAATCAATTTAAGGAGTTGGATCTCCTTTTAAAAGAAGCCAGGGAAGCGCGGAGCTACGATGAGCTTAAAAAAGTATGCGACGAACATCTGGGGCATACCAAGAACAGCATCATTGCCTTGTATATTTCGGGAATGATAGCCCTTTCCCGGCAGTTGATCGACGACTCCGCCCTGATCAACCTGGTCAGCATTTTCGTGGACAACCACAAATGGGCCATAGTCAAGTACCTCTGTGAACGTATCCTGGACTACGGCGAATCCAAATTCGCCCTCAGAACCCTGGCGGAGTGTTACAAAAACGACAATGAGGAAGACGCCCTCTTTGGAATATGGGAACGGCTGGTTAAGGTAGACTATGAAGAAGCGGACCTGGCCAAATCCCTGGCGGAACACTATGAAAAGGTCTCCGATATAGAGACATCGGTAGACTATTACAAGAAAGCCCTTCACCGGTACATCACCAAGCAGCTTTTCACCAATGTGCGGGAAATCTGGACCAAACTGCTGGAATACTGTCCCGAGGACATTGATTTCTTCCTCCATGTGCAAAAGAAGATAGCCAAGAACATCAGCGAGGAAAAGGCGGTGGTCCTCCTGGAGGACGTATACGCCTCCTGCAAAAAGCGGGGGGACATTGATACTGCCATTGGCATCCTCAAAATCATTCTGGATTATAACGAACGGGACAGCCAGGCCCGGAAGAAAATCACCGAATGTTTCAAGGAAAAGTACGCCAACCACAGTCAGCTTGATGACTACATCAGGATTTCCAGCCTCGCCGCAGGTCCCCGGAATGTCCATGAAGCCATCCAGGACTTTGAAAAGCATATAGCCTTTGACAAGGGAAATTTCGTCTGCCACCGGACCTGGGGGGTCGGACGTATTTCCAACGTCAAGGGGGACGAGATCGTCATAGACTTTTCAAAAAAGCGGGGCCACTCCATGTCCCTCAAAATGGCGGTAAACGCCCTGCAAACCCTGTCCAAGACCCATATATGGGTTCTCAAAGCCACTCAAAAAAAAGAAACCCTCCATGAGCGGGTCAAAAACGAACCTGCCTGGGCTCTTAAAACGGTGATTAAAAGTTTCGGTAATTCCTGCGATATTAAGCGCATCAAGGCGGAACTCGTCCCTTCCATACTTTCCGCCGGCGAATGGACCGCCTGGAGCACCAAAGCCCGGGAGGTACTTAAAACCGATTCTTTAATGGGCGTAAGCCCCAATAACATAGACCTCTACACGGTTAGGGAGCGGCGCATCAGCAGGGAAGAAAAACTCTTCAATGAATTCAAGGCCCAGCGTTACTTTTTTGACCGGGTTCAGACGCTCAGAAGCTATGTCTCCCAGAAAGACGCGGATCTGGATTCGGAATTCTTTACCGAGATGTTCGCGTATTTTACCGCCTTCCTCCGTTCCTGGAACCAGGTGTCCGAGCAGGTGGTGGCCTCCTATCTTTTGGTAAAGGACCTGGCGGGACATTACCCTCATTTAAACGCCGGCCTTCAGTTCAATTTCCTGCAAATTTTCGAGGAGATTGACGATGTGCCGGCGGTCTTTATGAACCTGAAAGACGCGAAACTGAGAGAAGACTTCCTGCATCACATCAAACTTTTTGAACCCTCCTGGCCTGACATCTACGTCAAGCTCTTTCCCTATGCCTTGAATCATTCAATTATTGCGAATCTCGAAAAGGAAGGCTACGAAGACAAGCTGATCGCTATGGTTCAGAACTGTTTTGAAAATTTCCGGGAGTACCGGGGGGCTGTGGTATGGATATACAAAAACCTGACCGGGGCAGACTGGTTTAAAAAGGCCGCTGTTCCCTTTGAAAAGCAGCTTATAACCCTGATTCATATTCTGGATATTACCTTCCGGGAGATCGAAAACCACCGGGATACTGCTGAAAACCGGAGGATCAACAAGCAGGTCTACAGCATCCTCTTTAAGGACGGTGTTCTGGACGCCTGCATCAATACCGCCGACACGGATACTATTCTGCGTATCTTTACCTTTATTGAAGACGTTAAGGACCTTGACCCGGCGGATAAGCTGAAACTCCGCAGCCGCATCCTGGACCAGCACCCGGACTTTAAGTTCTTCGGCGATACGGAAAAGATGGTTATTACCCGGGGGCTTATGGTCACCCGGAAGATGTACGAAGAAAAACAGCGGCAGCTTGCCCGCATCATGGACGTGGAGGTTCCGGCGAACTCCAAGGAAATCGCGTTTGCCCTGTCCCTGGGCGATTTGCGGGAGAATGCGGAATACAAGGCGGCTAAAGAAAAGCAGGAGATCCTCAATTCCCAGGTGGCTAAACTCAAGGATGAGATTGAACGGGCGCAGCTTTTTGATCCTGCGGCGGTCAATACCGGACGGGTTTCCTTTGGGACCACGGTGGTTCTGGAAAACACTGATTCAGGAAAAGAAGAGACCTATACCATTTTGGGGCCTTGGGAATCGGACCCGGAAAACCGGATTATTTCCTATCTGTCTCCCTTTGGCGGCGCCATTTTGAACAAAAAGAGCGGCGAAACCGTTGATTTTTCGATCAACGAAGAGAAGGTTTCGTATATAGTACGGAGCATATCCGCAGTCAATTTTTAACGCGGTCTTTTAGCCCCGGTTTTAACCCGGGGCTAAAAGACCTGCTGTCAGGGGGAATGCCCGGCTGACAGGGATGTTGAATTATCCTTATGAATTATCGTGTTATGTATAGATTTTATTTAAATAATGCCGCCAGATTGCCATGAAAAAAACTGTAAGCCTTTTGCTGTTGTTTTTTGGGATTGTTTTGTTTGTTCCCGGTCAAACTCCTGAACCAATCGACCTTATTTTGGTTCTGGATACTTCTTCCAGCATGAGCGGCGTACATCGGGAAGTAATTGATTATATTTCCGGTCCTTTCCTGAAAGAATTCCTCAAGACAGGCGATACTTTTCATCTTATTTCTTTTTCCGGTTCCCCCCGTTTTGAAATCTCCCGCAGGATTGAGGGTATTGGGGATGTGGAAACGATTCTGGTCCGGATGTTTCTGCTGGTTCCCCTTGACCCCTATACGGATGTTGCCGGAGCGCTGGACTATACGGAACGCTATGTCCTCCAGCTCCCTTCCTCCCGGCCCAAGAAAGTGGTATTCATCACCGACGGGGATCAGAACCCTGAACCGGGGACTCCCGCCGCGGTTCAGGATTCCAGGACTTTGGAAACCCGGCTCGCCGAAGCCGCCGCCCGTCTCCGCCTGGAGGGGACGGACTTCTATCAGGTAACTTTCCCCCTGACCGGAAGCGGTCCCTCTTCTGGCCGGAACCCTGCCCCTTTCCGAACCCCTCCCCCGCCATCTGCTCCCAAACCACCGCAGGCTG
>JAISOQ010000026.1 GCA_031275515.1 Treponema sp.
CGGTGGATTTGAACAACCGGTTGAACCGTGCGATAGAGCGGCTCTTGAAAATAAATCGGGAAAAGAACAATGTGAAACAACCCTCCGGTCAGGAGGGCAGTCAGGCCGAAGCGGTCTGATTTCGGCCAGGTTTTGGTTATGAGGAACCGCCCCCTTTTCGGCTAGATTAATTTTGAGGCAATGCGGCCCCTTGACAAACCCGGCCCTGGGCCGCTATGCTAAAACAACAGGGCATGAAGCCCGGATGACATAACGTCTTTTCTTCATAATCCCATGAAGGGAAATTCCGGAGATGAACTCCTTACATTTTTATCAGGATCTCGTGGTATGGAAGGCCGGAATAGTACGCACACATTAGCCGGGAATTTTGAAAATCCCACCCTGGAAGAGAAATACGAATCTCTCCTTGCCATTATTGCCTGCCGGAAAAGCGCGGCAGTGGCTTTTTCGGGAGGGGTGGACAGCTCCTTTCTCTGTCACGCCGCAGCCGCGGCCCTGGGAAACCGGGCTATCGCCATTACCGTGGTCTCCCCCATGCTGCCCAAAAGCGAGCTTGACTGCGCCGCCCGTATCGCCCGTCAAACCGGCATTGAACACCTGTGTATTGAAGAACCGGAGATTGACGAAGACGTGGCGGCGAATTCCGGGGAGCGGTGTTATTTCTGTAAGAAGCTGGAATTCCGCCGTATCCTGGAAGAAGCCCGGAAGCGGGGGATCAACGCCGTGCTGGACGGCTCCAACCAGGACGATCTTTTGGATTACCGTCCGGGCCTTAAAGCCTTGAAGGAACTCGGCGTCGTCAGCCCGCTCCGGGAGGCGGGCCTTGGGAAGGCTGAAGTCCGGGAACTATCCCGGCGCTTTGCCCTGCCCACCTGGGACAAGCCGGCCTTCGCGTGTCTGGCATCCCGCATCCCCTATGGGGAACGTATAGACCGGGACAAGCTTACCAGGGTGGAAAAGGCCGAAGACTATCTGCGGGAGCTGGGTTTCAGGCAGTTCCGGGTGCGGTCCCACGGGGATATTGCGCGGATTGAAGTCGCGCCGGAAGAAAGGCGGCGTTTCTTTGACGACGCCCTGGCGGATCAGGTTTCCCGGACCCTCAAGTCCTGGGGTTTTTTGTTTGTCGCCCTGGAACTTGAAGGCTACGTCATGGGAAACCTGAACCGTATCCTGAAGGACAAGCGGTAATGGCGCCGCCGGAAATATCGCCCCAGGATTTGGGCTTTGCGCTTCTGGATACCCAGCGGACGGAAAGGACCGGCTATCCCGAAGTTGTGTACTGCCGGGGGAAGACCGTGGACCAGGCGGAAGCCGTCATGGTCAGGATGAGGGAACTGTCTCTGCCTGTGCTGGGCACTAAAGCCGGGCCGGCCCTGGCTGAGCGTATACTCCGCCGTTTTCCCGAAAGGGTGTACGACGAAACAGGGTGGACCCTCACGATAGGGAACGTCCTGCCCCCGGAGGAACGGAAGGGCCTTGTGGCGGTAGTGTCTGCCGGGACTTCGGATCTTCCGGCGGCGAAAGAAGCGGCCAATACCGCCGAATTCTTGGGGAGCCGGGTCATTCTGATAACCGATGTGGGAGTGGCCGGGATACACCGGCTCTTTGCCCGGCTTCCGGAAATCAGGAAGGCCGGGGCCGTGATTGTCGCAGCCGGTATGGAAGGCGCTCTGGCTTCGGTCATCGCCGGGCTGGTCGCCGTACCGGTGATCGCCCTGCCCACCAGCGTGGGATACGGGGCTTCCTTCGGCGGCCTTTCGGCCCTGCTGGGGATGCTTAATTCCTGTTCCCCCGGAATATCGGTGGTGAACATAGACAATGGTTTTGGCGCGGGTTATCAGGCGAACCTGATCAACCGCATGTGGGCCGAACGCCCGCAGGCCGAAAAAACGGAACATTGTTCCGCGATAGTAAAGTAGGAGGTACACTTATGCACATGGCTGATGCGTTGATTTCTCCCGCAGTGGGCGGCGCCGCCTGGATAGTGAGTGCCGCGGCGGCGGCGTATTCATCGGCAAAAATAAAAAAAGAACTGGGTGAACAAAAGGTTCCCCTCATGGCTGTCGCCGCGTCTTTTGTGTTTGCGGCCCAAATGATAAACTTTACCATTCCCGGCACCGGTTCAAGCGGGCATATAGGCGGCGGCATTTTGCTTGCAGGTCTCCTGGGGCCCTATCCTGCCCTTCTTTCCCTTACGGCGGTGCTGGCGATACAGTGCCTGTTCTTTGCCGACGGCGGACTTTTGGCATTGGGGTGCAATATCTTCAATATGGGAGTGGTCCCCTGCCTTATTGTCTATCCCCTCATCTTTAAACCACTCTTGGGAAAAAGTATTTCCGCTAAAACGATAACCGCCGCATCAATACTGGCGGTGGTGATAGGGCTCCAGATTGGGGCCTTTGGAGTGGTGATAGAAACCCAGCTTTCCGGCGTTACCGCCCTGCCGTTTTCCATCTTTGTCCTTCTCATGCAGCCCATACACCTGGCCATAGGCATTGTCGAAGGGATTATTACCGCGGCGGTTCTGAATTTTGTGTATGCCCTGCGGCCCGAAATCGCCGAAAGCGGCGTTACTGGGGAGCCGCTAAGGGCGGGGATTTCCCTCAGCAAAGTATTGGCGTGCCTTGCCGTACTCACCCTTATCACCGGGGGGATTTTTTCCCTTTTTGCCTCCGCATATCCTGACGGCCTTGAGTGGGCTATGGAAAAGACCCTTGACGCGGGGGACGGCGACGCGGAATTGGAAGCCGCTGGTCCTGTGTTCCGGCGCGCCGAGGCCATACAGGAAGCGGCGGCGTTTATGCCCGATTACGGTTTCCCCATTCCTGAGGGGGAAGAAGGTTCCGCCGCGGGCACTTCCGTTGCGGGCCTCCTGGGTTCGGTTCTCACCTGTATTCTTGCCGGCGGGACAGGGTATCTCATCTACCGGGTCAAAAAGAACCGGCTCAAGGCTGCCTGAGAAGAAGCGGCGGGCCTCTCAGGGTATGTACCAAACGGAAGAACTCTACACCCTGGAGCGGCTTTCCGCAGGGAACAGCGTCGTTCACCGCCTTCATCCGGCGGTGAAGATCGCCGCCGCCGTGATCTTCCTGATTTCGGTGGTTTCCTTTGACCGCTATGCCCTGCGGCCCCTGCTGCCGTTCCTCTTTTACCCCAGCGTCCTCATCGCCCTGGGGGAACTCCCCCCGGCGCTTCTCTTCCGCCGGGCGGCCTTGGCGCTGCCGTTCTGCCTTTTTACGGGAATTTCCAACTGTGTTTTTGAGCGGGAAACCGCCTTTCATCTGGGTTTCCTGGGGGTGAGTTTCGGTTTTATATCCCTCTGTACCTTGTTGCTCCGCGCCCTTCTTTGCGCCTCCGGGGTGTTGATCCTCATTGCCACAACTCCCTGGCCGCATCTTTCCGCCCAGTTCAGAGGCTTGCATGTTTCCGGCGTCTTTATGACGGTTCTCGAAATGGCTTACCGCTATATCGCCGTCCTCCTTGCCGAGGTTCGTTCTATGTATACCGCCTATAGATTGAGGAGCCGGGAAGCCAAAGGGATCGCCGCCGCCCACGCGGGCAGCTTTGTGGGCAGCCTCTTTCTCCGCAGCGCGGACCGGGCGGAACGGATTTACGCCGCCATGAAGTGCCGGGGCTATGACCCGGAGTTCTCCCGGACAATAAAATCCCCGGCGCTTAAACCGGCGGACTTTCTGTTTGCCGCCCTGGTCTCTCTGGGCTGCATCCTCTTCCGGTTTCTTGACCTTCCCGCCCTCCTGGGGCTTCTTGTAAGCAGGGTACTGCCATAGAACTCAGGAACTTTTCGGCTTCTTACGGCGGGGATACGGAAGCGGTCAGAGACATCAGCTTTACTATTGGGGACGGGGAAACCGCAGCCGTTCTTGGCGCGAACGGCGCAGGCAAGACAAGCCTCTTTCTTGCTATGGTGGGAATCGTTCCCCTCACAAAAGGCAGTATTACGGTTGATACGGTAAAACTGGCGCCGGATTCCGAAATCCCCGGAGGAAGGCGGAAGGCCGCGGCCATACGGGAAGAACTCCGCCGCAGGGTGGGCCTGGTGTTCCAGAACCCGGACGATCAGCTTTTCATGCCCCGCGTCTGGGACGATCTTGCCTTTGGTCCCCGCAACATGGGGCTTGATGAAGCCGAGGTATGCCGCCGGGTAGACGCGGCCCTGGACGCCCTGGGAATAGCCCCGCTCCGTGTCCGCTCACCTCTTAGGCTTTCCGGGGGAGAGAAGCGGCTTGCCGCCATAGCAGCGGTCCTGACTATGGGGCCGTCGGTGATGCTCCTGGACGAACCCACTGCATTTTTGGATCCCCGTTCCCGCCGCAGCCTGATGACCCTTTTAAGGGGACTCCCCCATACGAAACTCATCGCCACCCATGATATTCCCTTTGCAGCGGAACTATGCTCCCGGGTCATCCTCCTCAAGGACGGCGCGCTTCGCGCTCAGGGGCCGGCGGCGGAACTTTTGAGGGATCCTGAATTGATGGAAGACTGCGGGCTTGCCGATTCCCTCCGTTCCTGGCCGCCATGATCGGCCTCCCTCAGGGTACGATACATGGAGGAGTTCTGGGAAGGCCAGCGGAAAATTAGCCTGGAGAAAGTTACCGCAATACGAAGGAAGAAGAGGCCGCCTCTCTGCCTGTATCTTGGGAAGATCGGGGTTTACCCTGTTGAAAAGGAGATGGTTTTGGCAGAGAGTCCGCAGTTACAATAGAAAAACAAAGGCGTCCGCCGGTTAGTTTAGAAGTTCCAACATGCGCTTGAACGCTGAATTAGGCTTCTTTAGCTCCCGCGATCCCCGGGTAATTTTGCAAAGCGAAAGCCCCAAGGTTTTTGAAATTTCCCGCTGGGGTATCTTCTCGTCCAGGGCCTTGACCAGGGCCCAGCGGGTGGCTATAGCGGCAATCTCGGAAGGGGTAAGGAGGCAATAAAAGAAGTCTTCAAGAAGTTCCTGGTCGCTGGTCTTTGCCAGGCATTGAACTAGTTCCGCAAGGTTTTCCGTTACTACAGGATGATCAGTTTTCATGATTTAAGTATACCATACTTCATAGTTTAAATATAATACATTGAGGCTGTCCCAAAATTGAAGTCTTATGCCGGCACTTTTCATTGTTACACAAAAAGCGTTGCTTCCCATTCCTGGATGTTCCGTTCTTCTTTACATCGCCGTTTCCGCAATGCGGACATTTTACCGGCGCTAATACCATGATAATCCTTCCCTGTCTTTCCTTGATACTTATATTATCTGGCTTTTATCTGATTTCAACGCCTTTCTCCCGCTATCGAGAATTGACAGGCCCCCAATAATCAGTACAATACCGTTACTATGGTGATAAACCCCTTTTTTCAGCGCCTGGCTCTCATCACCGGCCCTGAAGCCTTGGAAGCCCTGAACAGGACCCG
>JAISOQ010000093.1 GCA_031275515.1 Treponema sp.
ATCGCTATCGTATCATCTACCGGGGGCAGTCCGTACTTCGTTTCTATTGTTTCAAGGCAATCGGCGACAAAATGGTTCAGCGCGGCGACCGAATCGTATCGCGAGGGGTTAAAGTCCAGGTGCACTATGGGATACTCGTTCCATTCGGTCTCAAGACGCGCCAGGGCAAGGCCGTCGAACAGCTCTTTTTTGCCCTGAAAGTAGGCTGTGAGGGTGGTGAGGAGGAGGCTCTTGCCAAACCGCCGGGGGCGGCTGAGGAAATAGGGCTTGCCTTCTGTTACCAGCTTCCAGAGGAGGGCTGTCTTGTCCACGTAGACATAGCCGTTCCTGCGAAGGTCTTCAAAATCCTGTATCCCTATGGGCATTTTGCGGAGGGACATGTCAGGGCGAAGGGTCTCTTCCATAATTTGAGTATACCCTGAACCGGCTGAGGCGTCCAGCGGCGGTGAATTTCGCGTATCCTTTTATAATTCCCGCAGGGTTTTTGAGATTACCTCAAGATGGGTGTAGATCTCCGACAATTCCCGGGAAATTTTACCGATGCTGTCCCTGTTATTCCGGATTGTCCCGGAGATAAAAAACTCTATTGAGGCGTTGAGGGCCGCTGCGATACGCGCCGCTTCGTTGACCCGGGGAAAGATGCTCTTGTTTATCCATCCCTGGAACGTGTTGAAACTTATCCCTGCCTGCTTTGCGACCCATTCCTGAGTGGTGTTTTGCTGCCGTATTTCTTTTTTTATGTTTTCCCAAAACAGGTCCGCATCATCCATATCACAAGAATAAGAAAAATCTTTTAGAAAATCCGTCCAAACAGACAGAAATTCCCTTGACAATCAATCTGTATAGATGTATTTTATGATAAATCAATCCATTTGGATTGATTTATCTGTCCTGTAGATGGGCAGGTATCAATTTCCAAGGAGGATCCTTATGAAACGGATAAGGAAACTTTTGTACCTGGCTACTGCCTTTGCGGCGCTTCTTTTGGTAATGGCTTGCCCCACGGATGATGACGAAGAGGTGGTTCTGGCGCCCGGTTCCTGGGGAACCGCCGGGAATGGGGCCATTACGGATCTTACCGTGGGCGCAACGTATGTTGTGGTCGTGGGGGGTGATATTAGTGGTATTAAGGGCGTTACTGCTTCTGGTACTCTGGTAGATCCAACCAGCGCCGCTCCCCTTAGGAGCGGCGTCACCACCATTACCGGCTTGACTAACGGAACAACCTACGACGTGTACAAGGTTGTACACGGAAATTTTGTGGATACCACCACGCTTACGGCTGCGGATTATAACACCTTTGTGGACTTTATCGGCGTTGTTGATGGTGAGTATCACACCATAGCGGCCACCGCAAAGCCCGCCGCAAAATACATCATTGGCTATGTGGGAGAGGCTCTGGAGGCAGCTACCGGCGGGGAAATTAATGATCAGGAATTAGAAGGCGCTACGCTGGACTATACCTTCGGCACCACCACTGCGAACGGGGTTGTATTGAAGAATATCGGGGACGGCTGGCCGTTTTTTATTCTTGACCTCAACGGTCTTTCAGCTGATACCTTTACCACGAGAATTACCGTCAAAACCGCCGACTAAGGCGTAAGCCAAGGCAGTCTCGGCATGAAGCGGTCCAGAATCCCGCCGGGTTTTGGGCCGCATCAGGGCTCCTCTTTCTTAAGCCCGTACTTTGCCGCCCGGAGCCCCATGACCCGCTCCGAGACCCCCAGGCCGGAAGCGGCCCTGGCGAGGTTCCCCCTGGTCCGGCGCAGTTCTCCGGCTATGAGCTCTTTTTCCACCGATTCCAGGGTTTCCTTGAGGGTCCGCCGCCGTTCCCCCGCGTCCCGGCCCGGCCGGTTCTCCTGGAGGCTTGGCGGCAGATGGTAGCTGTGGATGGTTCCATCGCCGGAGAGGATCACCGCCCGCTCGATGCAGTTTTCAAGCTCCCGGACGTTTCCGGGCCAGGAATAGGATGTCATCAGGTTTACCGCCCTGGGGGAAATGCTGTAGATCCTCTTCTTGTTTTCAGCGGAGAACTTCTCCAAAAAGTGTTCGGCCAGGAGTATGATGTCGGTCTTCCGTTCCCGTAAGGGAGGGACTACCAGGGGGAACACGCTGAGGCGGTAGTAGAGGTCTTCCCGGAATTTCTTTTCGGCGATGAGTTTTTGGAGATCCCGGTTGGTAGCGGCGATGACCCTGATGTCAACCTTGACGGTCTCGTTTCCCCCTATGCGTTCAAATTCCCGTTCCTGGAGGACTCTAAGGAACCTGGTCTGGGCCGAAAGGGGAAGCTCGCCGATTTCGTCCAGGAAGATGGTTCCGCAGTCGGCCTGCTCAAAGCAGCCTTTGCGCCGGGCAACCGCGCCGGTAAAGGCCCCCTTTTCGTGGCCGAAAAGACTCGACTCGATGAGGGTCTCGGGTATGGCGGCGCAGTTTACCTTGACGAAGGGCTTGTCCGCCCTGGGCGAACCGTAGTGTATGGCCTGGGCGACCCGCTCCTTTCCCACGCCGCTCTCGCCCAGGAGCAGCACCGTGGCGCCGGTTCCGCTTACCTGTTCCATCTGGAGAAAGAGGCTCCGCATGATCTTGGAATTGCCGATCACGAAGGTGGAGGTCCCGAAGCGGGAACGGAGCTGGGCCTGGAGCCGGGTGTTTTCGGCTTTGAGATCTTCCATCTCCTCGCCGCGGATTTGATGGAGCCGCACCACTTGGGATATGGAGGCCGCCACAATGGTGAGGATACGGACCTCGTAGTCCAGGGAGCCGGGCCCGTAAGGGAGGTCGATTCCCAGGGCGCCTATGACCTCGGCGCCTATGCTGACGGGAACGCAGACAAAGGAAATATCC
>JAISOQ010000096.1 GCA_031275515.1 Treponema sp.
ATGAAGCCTGCGAATATACAAAATGTCCAATCGGTTCAGTATCCAAGCTTTGTGCCTCAGATGAATCCCCATGAACAGGGGAATATCGGTCTCATCATGGATGTTTACATGGAGATGACCGTTGAATTGGGCCGTACCCGTAAGCTCATCAAGGAAATCCTGGGTATGGGCGAAGGGACTATCATTGAACTGGATAAACTTGCCGGCGAGCCGGTAGATATTTTGGTGAACCATAAACTCATCGCCAAGGGCGAGGTCGTGGTGATAGATGAAAATTTTGGCGTCCGGGTTACGGAAATTGTGTCTCCCATGGAAAGAATGGCCGATCTGTGATAGACAGGCGGATAATAATTGTTTATAGTAGAAGCGGATTAATGTATCGGTTTACATTATTTATAATATTTAGACTGAAAGTCAAAGACTTAACAGACTAAGACCGGATCAGTTTGTACTTGGGAGGGGAAAGACTGAATCGACTTCGTTTAGGTCTGGCGTTGTTTTGCCTTGCCTTTGCCATATTCAATCAAAATCATCTGGCCGCACAGGATACGGATACCTCGATAACAGGGCGTACCGACGGGGAAATAACGCTCCCGGCGGGCGATGTCCTCCAGACAGGGGAAACGCCGGAATCATCCGCGGACGAATCCGCCCTTGTTTTGGGGGAAGCGGCTTTGGATGCCGGTCCTTCGCCGATTGCATCGGGATTCGTTGTCTTCAGGATGGTCCTGGTGCTTGCCCTGGTAGCCTCCGCTGTTTACGGTGTCGTATTTTTCATACGCCGTTCTTCCCGGCCCCGGGAACGCAGGAACCCCTACCTTAAAGTTCTTACCAGCGCCCACCTGGGGTCCAATCGTTTTGTCCACGTGGTAAACCTGGGGAACCAGGCTTGGCTGCTGGGAGCCGGGGAGGGCGGGGTCTCCCTCATTGCCGAGGTGACGGACAAAGAAGTTCTGGACACCCTGCTCCTGGAAGATTCCCAAAGGCAGGCGGAGTCGGCGGGAGGGCGGCTCCCCGATTTCCGAAGCCTTCTCCGCCGGTTTGGAGGCGGGACAGGCCCGAACGGGGAGCTCCCCCCGGATAAACCGGGGTATTCGGCGGACAGTGTACGGAAAAACCGGGAAAGGCTCAGGGGGTTATAGGTATGCGGCAAAAGCGGACGAAAGTCTGGAGGGCGGTTCTTCTGCTCCTGCTGTCAGGGCCCCTGGTTCAGGCGGCAGCCCAGGCAGCGCCTTTTCCGGATATATCCACTCAGGGAACCATGAATATTCCAGCTCCTCCGGCGGACCCGGTAATTCCCTTTGTGGATCTTACCATCAGAAACCCCGGCTCCGGGCAGGAAGTGGCGTTTTCCCTCCAGCTCCTCCTTTTAATCACCATCCTTTCCCTGGCGCCAAGCATCATTATTCTGATGACCAGCTTTCTCAGGATCTCTATCGTTCTGGACTTTATCAAGCGGGCCTTGTCCCTCCAGCAGGTTCCCCCTAATCAGGTGATCCTGGGGATTTCCCTTTTTTTAACTTTGTTCATCATGTGGCCTACGGTTACGGCGGTCTATGAGAACGCCTTCCGGCCCCTGGCGGACGGTGAAATATCGGTGGAAACCGCTTACCGGGAGGCCGAGGCCCCCATGCGGCTCTTCATGTACCGCCAGATGCAGGGGAACCCCGAAAACATCAGGCTGTTCATGGCCATGCGGGGCCTGGACAGGCCGAATACCCTGGCGGATGTTCCCACTTACGTACTCATCCCTGCCTTCATCCTTAATGAACTGACCATTGCGTTTAAGATAGGGATACTGCTCTTTATTCCTTTCATCGTTATTGATATGGTGGTGGCCAGCGCCCTCATGTCTATGGGCATGATCATGCTGCCGCCGGTCATGATTTCCATGCCCTTCAAACTTATACTGTTTGTTCTGGTAGACGGATGGACCCTGCTGACGGACCAGATAGTCCGTTCCTTCGTTTAGGAGAAGCGGTGAGTATCGGTGAAATTACGACCCTCCTCCGGGGGGGGATATTGGAAACCTTGTTCTTGGCAGCTCCCCTCCTGCTCACCGCCCTGACTGTGGGCCTCGTGGTAGCTATTTTGCAGGCCACTACGTCTATACAGGAGCAGACCCTGACTTTTGTTCCCAAGATCATTGCCATACTCCTGGTCCTGGGTTTCCTGGGAGGCTGGATGTTTTCTTCTTTGGGGGATTATACCGTCCAGCTTTTTCGTATGATCCCGGATATGGCGAGGTAAGCAGGGTGTTGGACGAAATTTTGCAGGCGGCGCCGGTGTTCCTGCTGATCGCTGTGCGGGCCCTGGCAATGATAGAGACCGCTCCGCTTCTTTCTTCCGAGGCGATTCCCCAGGTTGCAAAGATCGCCCTGGCGGGATTCGCAGCCTACGGGGTGTTTCCGGCGGCCCAAAGGGTTCCCTACTTTGGCGATCTCAATCCCGAACTATTCGGCCTCTCCTTTGTGTTTTTGGCAATCGGGGAAGCGATCATCGGGATCATTATCGGGTTTTTCCTTACGATTTTATACGCCGCCTTTTCTACCGCAGGGCAGTTCTTCTCCCTCCAGATGGGGTTTGGCGCGTCCGAAACCTTCGATCCCCTGTCCCAGATAGAAAACCCCCTCATGGGTCAGTACCTCAACCTGGTGGGTATGCTGGTCTTCCTGACCGCAGGGGGTTTCCAGCAGCTTTTCCTGGGGGGATTCCAGCGGTCTGTCCAGTCTCTGAGTACCCCGGCTCTCGTGGCGGGCCGGGAAACGGTGGCGGCCATGCTTGCATCGGGACTTTCCCGGCTTTTTTTGGACGCCATCATCATCTCCCTGCCCATCTTGGGGACCCTGTTCCTGACTTCCCTATCCACAGGGCTTATTTCCAAAGCCGCCCCGCAGATCAACATTCTCTCCGAAGGATTTCCCATTTCTATCATCGTGGCTTTCCTGCTCATCGCCGCAACCCTGCCTTTCATGGTAGAGATGTTTGGCCGGGTGGTGGACGCGGCCTTCGCTTCCCTGGAGTCCCTCTATATTCAGGTCGGCAGCCAAATCGGAGGCGGGTATGGCGGATAGGGCGCTTTTTTTTGACCCCTCCTACGAGGCGGCTCTCAACATGGACCTCCAGTGGTTCGCCGCGGAGGACGAGGGGCGTACCGAGGAGCCGTCGGATTACAAGATACGCAAGGCCCGGGAAGAAGGCCGGGTCGCCAAGAGCCAGGAGTTAGTCGGCGCCCTGGTGCTGCTCCTTCCGGCAATAGCCATAATGCTCCTGGCCCCCTCCATGCTCAGGATCTGCGTGGAAATGCTGCGCTTTTTTTTCCTCCGTATTACGGAAATGGATCCCGTGAAAGACCGGATCGTTGCGGAGGCTTTTTTCCGGTATTTTATCCGCCTGGTTCTGCCGATAGTATTGGTATCCGTGGCGGCGGCGATTTTTGCCAATCTGGTACAAACCGGCCCCCTCTTTACCACTAAGCCTTTGACGCCGAATTTTTCCAAGATCATCCCCCGGTTTGGCAAGTATTTCGGGCGTATGTTTTCCGCGGAAGGGCTTTTCAACTTTGCCAAGTCGGTGGTCAAAATGATCATTATCGGCGGAGTGGCCTTTTTCCTGATTCGTTCCGAAATAGAGAAACTGGCGAATTTGCAGACCGTGAACCTGTGGACGAGTATTACCCTAATCGCCTCCCTGGCGATTAGGATGCTCATCATCTCCGCCCTGCTGCTCCTGGCCCTTTCCGTTCCGGACCTGATGTTCCAGCGGTGGCAATACCGGGAATCCCTGAAGATGACCAAGCAGGAAGTCAAGGAAGAGCGGAGGATGAACGAAGGGGATCCCCTGGTGCGGTCGAGGCTCCGGCAGCGTATGCGGGAGGTCATGACCCGGAACATGATGGCCAGCGTTCCCAAGGCGGACGTGGTGGTTACCAACCCAACCCACTTTGCGGTGGCTCTGGAATACCACCAGGGAATGAAGGGTCCCCAGGTAACCGCCAAAGGCGCCGATGAAATGGCCTTCCGGATCCGGCGTATCGCCGCAGAAAACGCGGTGCCCATAGTGGAAGATAAGCCCCTGGCCCGGGCCTTATATGCGAAAACCGAAGTGGGGGACATTATCCCCGAAATGTACTATGAAGTAGTGGCCAAGATACTCGGTAAGGTGTGGAGCCTTAACGAAAAACGCCGTAAGGCGGAAGGAATGAGGGCGTAAGGGGTAGAGTATGGCGGATACTGCCAGAATAAGCAGACTAAGTTCTTTTTTTGGGAAGAGCGGGGATCCGGATGTTTTTATTGCCATAGGAGTGATAGCAGTGGTGATGATGATCATCATCCCCCTGCCTACGATCCTCCTGGATACCCTGATGGCCCTAAACCTGGTTCTTGCCCTGTTCATCCTTATCATTGTGTTGTACACCAAAAAACCTACGGATTTTAGCGTCTTTCCTACGGTACTCCTGGTAGTTACCGTCTTTGGCCTGGCCCTGAATATTTCTTCCACCCGGCTCATCCTGATCCGGGGCTCCGCCTTTAACGGGCGCATGGTCCGGGCTTTTTCCACCTTTGTCGTGGGGAGCGGCGGGACCGAGGGCCTTGTCGTGGGATTCATCATCTTTATCATCATCGTCGCGGTCCAGGCGGCGGTTATCACCAAGGGGTCTACCCGTATCGCCGAAGTGGCCGCCCGGTTTGCCCTGGACTCCATGCCCGGCAAGCAGATGGCCATTGAAGCGGAGTACAATTCCGGGGCCATTTCGGAGGAAGAAGCCCTGGCGCGGAAAAACGATCTCCAGAGGGAAGTTGACTTTTACGGCGCTATGGATGGTTCCAGCAAATTTGTTTCCGGGAATGTAAAAGTGGGGATCTTCATCACCGTGGTCAACATTCTGGGGGGCATCATCGTGGGGGTAAGCCTTCATGGAGAGCCTTTTACCCAGGCCCTGGGAACCTATATCGCCTTTTCCATAGGCGACGGCCTTCTGTCCCAGTTCCCGGCCCTCCTGGTTTCCACTGCCACAGGCATTATTGTCACCCGTTCTGTCTCTAACGGTACTTTTGGAGAAGATGTGGGGGATCAGTTCAGCAGGGACGAGCGTATCTTCTGGATAGGCGCGGGAGTGCTTCTGTTGTTTTCCGTGCTTCCGGGTTTCCCCTGGTATGTGCTTATCCCTATGGCCTTTCTGCTGGGTTTTGTGGCCTTTAGAATCAGGCTGAATAGACAACGGAAGGTTTCGTTTCAGCAGTCCGCCGCTAAAGCCGCGGAGGCGAAGACGCCCAAAGAAGAAGAAATGTCCCCGGTGGTGCCTCTGGACCCCCTGTCCCTGGAACTGGGGTACGGCCTTATTCCCCTGGTGGATAAGGAGAAGGGGGCGGAACTCCTGGAGCGGGTTACCCGTATACGCCGGGAGACGGCTCTGGACATGGGGATAGTGCTTCCCCGGATACGGATCATCGACAATATGCGTCTTGAGCCTTCGGAATACTGTTTTAAGATAAAGGGCGTTGACGTGGGCCGGGGTAAGATACGTATGGGGTATTATCTCTGCATTAATCCCGGGGGGGTTGCTATGGAGATTCCTGGAGAAAAGACCCGGGATCCGACTTTCGGGCTGCCTGCCGTATGGATCAGCGAGGATAGGCGGGACGAGGCCGAACGGGCGGGGTATACCGTGGTGGATCCCCCTTCAATTATCGCCACTCACCTTACGGAAATCATCAAGCGTCATGCCTCGGAGATCCTTGGACGCCAGGAGACTCAGGCAATCCTGGAAACCCTCAAAAAGGATTACCCGGCGGTAGTGGAAGAAGCCCTAAAGTCCCTCAGCCTGGGCGATATTCAGAAGGTTCTCCAGGCCCTTCTGCGGGAACGGGTTTCTATACGCAACATGGTGGCCATTCTGGAATCCCTGGCGGATTTCGGTCCCGTAACCAGGGACGTGGGATTCCTCACCGAAAAAGCCCGGCAGTCCCTGGCACGACAGCTTTGCCTGCAATTTGCCGATGAAAATAGGGTGCTTAGGGTGCTTACTTTGGAACACTCCCTGGAACAGAAGATTCTGGACAGCGGCGTGCAGACAACGTCGGGTATGATGTCGGCCCTGGATCCGCCGGTCCAGCGGAGTTGGATCGCCGCCCTTGCCCGGGCGGTGGCGGCGGTTCATGAACAGGGCTGGCCGCCGGTTGTCCTGTGTTCCGAGCAGGCCCGCTGCCTGGTCAAATCTTCCTGCGAACGGGAGTTTCCTGATCTGACGGTTCTTTCGGTACCCGAAATAGTAGTCGATATTACCCTTGAAGCAGTAGGAGAGATACGGCTGGAATGACAAAAAGAAGATTAAAGAGGAGACGCTATGGCGGAACATTACTTTACAGAACAGGCGTATACTGATTCCGATTGTAAAGATAAGATCCGGGAAAAATATGGAGACCGGGCTAACATACTCGTAAGAAAGACCATTCGGATGAAGGGGTTATTTGGGCTTTTTCCCCGGGAAGGGGTGGAAATGTCAGGAGTTCTCCGTTCCGAACCTCCGTTCAGGAAGGAATCCCGGCCTCCGATGGATTTTGAGATGGAAAAGAAGAAGATCCTGGCCTCCGTTACCCCCAAGCCCGATCCTACCCTCCAGCTGGTACTGAACGAAGTCAGAACCATTAAGGAGCAAATTCAGTCCGTTAATATAGCGGTTCCCGAGGCGGATCATCCCTCCATAATCCGTATCCGGGAAATCTTGAATCTGAACGATTTTACCCCTAATTATTCGAGAAACATCATAGACCGGATACGGAAAGAATTCTCTCTGACTGGCCTGGAAGATTTCGATGCCCTTCAGGACAGGGTAGTGGAGTGGATAGGCGAAAGCATTCAAATATATAAAGAAGAAAAAAATCGCCGCCGTCCCCGGATCTTGACGCTGGTAGGGCCTACCGGGGTGGGGAAGACTACTACCATCGCCAAACTGGCGGCAATCTACGGTACTGGTTTTGCCGGCCGTCCCCCCCTTTCGGTACGCCTCGTTACCATTGATAATTACCGTATTGGAGGTTCCTATCAGATTGAAAAGTACGGCGGCATCATGGAGATTCCGGTCTCCAATGTGAAGAATCACGGGGAGCTTAAAAAGCTGATAGCTCTCAGTGCAGAGGGTACGGATCTTATTCTTATAGATACTATAGGCAAGAATCCCCGGGCCGCCGTTGAACTGGCTGAAATGAAGCAGCTCCTGGATGCCTGCGGTTCTTCCGCGGAGTTCTATCTGGCGGTTGCGGCTACTACCAAGTCCAGTGACATATTGGAAATCCTCATGCAGTATGAGCTTTTCGGTTACCGTTCGGTGATCGTCACCAAAATAGACGAAACTATCAGGCTGGGGAGCGTGATCAGCGCCCTTGCGGATCGGGGTAAGTCCATATCTTTTATTACTGAAGGTCAGCAGGTTCCTAAAGACATTCAAAAAGCGGACGTAGTCCGATTCTTAATTAACCTTGAAGGCTTTAAAATAAACCGGGTTAAGATTGAAGAACGATTCCCGGGCAAAAAAACAGATTATATACAATGGAGTGAGTAAAATGGAAGACCAGGCTGAAAAATTATGGGAAATGATGCGCAATAAAAAAGCTCTCGAAAAATCTGTTTCTCCTCAGAATGAACAAAAGACCCGGATCATTACCGTCACCAGCGGTAAGGGCGGCGTTGGAAAGACCAATGTGTCGGTGAACATGGCCCTGGCCTATGCCCGGTTGGGCAAGAAGGTAATAGTCATGGACGCTGACTTGGGACTTGCCAACGTGAACGTTATGCTGAATCTGATCCCTAAATTTAACCTTTACCATGTGATCCGTAAACAGAAAACCATGCGGGAAATCATGATGGACACCGAATACGGTATTTCCATAGTGGCCGGAGCCTCCGGGTTTTCCAAGATCGCCAATCTGAACGAGAAAGAACGGCAGGAATTCATCAATGAGATTGAAACCCTTTCCCATGCGGATATTGTCATCGTGGATACCAGCGCCGGGGTTTCCGATAATGTTCTGGACTTTATCGCCGCCGCGGACGATGCGGTGATCATCACCACGCCGGAACCTACGGCTATTACCGACGCTTACGGCATCATCAAAATTATTGCCACTGAGATAGACAACCTCAACATGGGGATCAAACTCGTGGTAAACCGGGTTAAATCCGCCGCGGACGCAAAGAAAGTGGCGGACCGGATGACCAACATAGCCGGTCAGTTTTTAAACCTCAAGGTGGATTATCTGGGCTTCATCTACGATGATACTATGGTATCCCAGGCGGTCATACGGCAGAAGCCCTTCATGGTGATAGATCCTAAATGTAAAGCCTCCCTGTGCGTTCAGCACATCGTGGGCCGGATGGAAAAAAGCGATACCCGGGAACGCGGGGGCTTTGGCAACATGATCAAGCGCTTTTTCAGCCGCGCTGCATTGTAAGGAGAAGCCGGTGTTCAATCTGCGGTGGAGTGTCCTGTGTACTGCATTTGGATTTGTTTTGTCCCTCCTTTTAAGCCTGGTGAGCGGCGCGGGAGTTTTTTCCTTCCTCCGGGCGGTGAGCTTCGGAGGGGTTTTCTTTGTTATTGGTTCTTTCCTCTATTGGATGGTAAAGCACTTTCTTCCTGAAATCCTAAGTTCTCAAGATGACGGCATACAAGGCTTGGACCTGGGTTCCCATGTGGATATTTCTCTGGACGGCGATATTTCTTCCCTGGCGGCAGCTCTGATGCAGGACCCCAAGGGTTCCCCGGACACCGCCCGGAGAAGGACCCCGGACAGCCCCCTGGACGTTAAAGGGGGTGAGATTTTGAAAGGCGATGGTTTTGGCGGGGGAGAGGACGCTGTTGGTATACTGGATCAGGATGGCGAAACAGGTTATACTAATAAAGATATGGTGGGTGAGTTTGAACCCTTTTCCTCTCCCCAGGATTATGTGCAGAGCCTGGGAGGGGGAATCCCTCCCAAGGACGGTTCCACAGGTTCGCTTTCGGGAAAACCTTCCCGGGCTGGTTTGCCGGGGGCCCTTCCGGTTGCCGGGGGGATCGATGTCCTGGATGTGCTGCCCGGTCAGGACGGTTTGTCTCAGGCGGCTCTGCCCTCCATGGACGATTTTATGGAGGGCGAGGGCGGTGGAACGCCGGTATCCGTGGCTTTTCCGGGGGTTGGGCGGAGAAGCGTAACCTCCGAAAGTGCGGAGGAATTCAGGGGCAAAGAAAAAGCATCGGCGTTGGCTCTACAAACGATATTAAAACGGGAGTGATAAGGATAGCTTTATGGGGAAGGTCTTCGGAAATAATTCTCCGAAT
Source organism: Treponema sp. (assembly GCA_031275515.1). Taxonomy (GTDB): domain Bacteria; phylum Spirochaetota; class Spirochaetia; order Treponematales; family Breznakiellaceae; genus JAIRLK01. The sequence continues at coordinate 9,317 of JAISOQ010000096.1, forward strand.
TGTTTTTTGGAACAAAAAACAGAAGAGGAACTTTGGATTGAATATCGTCAAAATAAAGATCCGAAGATCCGTGATTCCTTTATCAAACAATACGCTCCTCTGGTAAAGTATGTGGCCGGAAAAGTCGCGGTCGGTATGCCGCATAATGTTGAATTTGACGACCTGGTAGGTTTCGGATTTTTCGGGCTCCTGGACGCCATTGACCGGTTTGATCCTGAAAAAAACGTAAAGTTTAAAACCTATGCGGTTCCCCGGATTAAAGGGGCAATTTTTGACGAGCTTCGGTCTATAGACTGGGTTCCCCGGTCTGTCCGCCAAAAGACCAAGGAAGTGGAGGAAACCATCGGCTCTCTGGAAGCCCAACTGGGCCGGAGCGCCACGGATCAGGAGATTGCCGGAGCATTGGGGATGGACGAAAGCGAATTCCTCAAAACGATGATGCGTATCTCCTCTACATCGATACTTTCTCTCAGCGACGTGTGGTTTTCCGGGGATGAAAATGACAAGGTTTCCATCGGCGACAGTATAGAATCGCCGGTAAGCCTAAATCCTGATGTAATCGTAGAAAAGGATGAAATCCGGCAGGTAATAATCAATTCTATCAATGAGCTGCCGGATAAAGAAAAAAAGATACTTGTTCTCTATTACTACGAGGATCTGACCCTCAAAGAGATAGGTCAGGTGATGGGGATCACTGAATCCCGGGTGTCTCAATTGCATACCAAAGCCATTTTACGGCTCCGCTCCAAATTGACGAATGTTCGTAAAGGAATAGTGTAGGGAAATGATCGGGTTTGCCCAGTTTCAGCAGATTATTCGGGAACAGTTCGAAAAGGATAAAACCATACGTTCTGTAGAGGTCGAGGG
>JAISOQ010000101.1 GCA_031275515.1 Treponema sp.
CGGAGGTTCCCATGAAGTACATTGATTTCCATTGTGACACGCTGATGAAAGCCTTCTTTACGAAAAAGGAGGACCTTTGCGAAACTTCCTTTATGTTAGACCTGGGCCGGTTAAAAAGCGGCGGAGCCTTCGCCCAGTTTTTCGCGATTTTCATGCCGTCTCCGGGCATTGAGGAATACTTCCCTCTTGCCGGAAAAACGGAGGATGACGCTTACATTGAGGGATGCATAGATATTTTCAACGCTACCCTGCGGTGCGGCGAAGGACTGATTGCTCCGGCATATTCCGCCGCCGGCATATCCGCAAACGGGCAAAGCGGCAGGATCAGCGGGCTGCTCACCTTGGAAGATGGGCGCGCTGTAAACGGAGACTTTGGCAAATTAAAGCGTTATTATGACAGGGGAATTCGCCTGATCTCCCTCACCTGGAATCACGCCAACTGTTTTGGATTCCCGAATTCCGCCGACCCTGAACTGATGCGTAAAGGCCTGACCGGTTTTGGCAGGCAGGCAGTTGAGAGGATGAACGATCTGGGAATGATGGTGGATGTATCCCATTTGTCGGACGGCGGCTTCGCTGATGCAGCCGAAATCAGCAAAAAACCCTTTGTGGCCTCCCATTCAAATTGCCGCGCTATATCGCCGCATCAACGCAATTTGAGCGATGAGATGATCCGGATACTGGCGCAGAAAGGCGGCGTCATAGGCGTTAACTTTGCGCCGGAATTTTTGAATAAAGATTTATCCAAAAAAGACAGTACCGCCTCTATGATCAGCCTCCACCTGCGGCACATGATCAATATCGGCGGTATTGAATGTGCGGCCATCGGCAGTGACTTCGATGGGATATCGGGCGATCTTGAAATAGCCGGCGCTGAAAAGATGCCGATGCTGTTCGATCAGCTTAAAAGGGACGGGCTGAAGGAATCCCAAATCGAAAAAATCGCCTGGCGCAACGCCTTGCGGGTAATAAGCGATGTTCTTTAAACCAAAAGATTAAATATAGAGGCGGGGACTTGGATGAACAAGCCTCCGCGTTCATCCGCGCAATCCGGGAACTTCCGAGGCTGTCTCAAAACTAAAGAGAAGGCCGCCCGCCTGCGGGCGAAAAGGCGGCGTAAAAAATTAAGCTGCATACCCAAACAACTTATAAATTTAAGGGGAAAGCCCCGTTTTGCCATATTCTTTATGTATTTATGTCCAGGTTATTCATCAATGATCCGGCTGTGATATAATGAGCGGCATTAGGAACTGTACATAAATAAAATGCATGGCATTTTATTTTAATTGCTTACGCAATCAGAAATAACATGACCAAATGGCCATGTTATTTCTGTACAGTTCCTTAAAACTATTTCTTGAGGGCGGTTTCACAAAGCGGTTCCGAAACCGCCTTCACAATTATTAAGGAGGACAATTATGGTTATCGGACTTGTAAAAGAAATTAAACCCCAGGAATTCCGGGTGGGCCTTACGCCGAACGGCGCAGCCGCGTATAAGACGGCGGGACACCGGGTGCTTGTCGAAGCCCATGCGGGGGAAGGCTCCGGTTTTACCGATGCCGAGTACCGGAAGGCCGGAGGGGAGATCCTTGATTCCGCAAAGGCTGTTTGGGAGGCTTCCCACATGATCGTAAAGGTCAAGGAGCCGGTTGCCCCGGAGTATCCCTTTCTGAGGGAAGACCTGATTCTCTACACGTATCTGCACCTGGCGGCGGATAAACCTCTTACGGAGGCCCTGCTCACGGCGAAGACCCAGGGCGTTGCCTACGAAACCATCACGGATGCGTTCAACGGGCTTCCCTGCCTGACGCCTATGAGCCAAATTGCCGGCAGGATGGCCGTTGCCCAGGGAGCCAAGTATTTGGAAACAACCTACGGCGGACGGGGCGTGCTTCTGGCGGGTGTGCCGGGAGTGGAAAAGGGCAGGGTTGTCATCCTGGGCGGCGGAACCGTGGGGACCGAAGCCTGTAAGATCGCCCTGGGCCTTGGGGCGGATGTTACCGTCATGGATGTCAACCTACGGCGTCTTGCCGCCCTTGACGACCTGTTCGGCAGCAGGATTCATACCTTATACAGTACCCCGGAGAATATCAGAGCTTCCATCGCAGGGGCGGATGTGGTGATCGGGGCGGTTTTGATCCCCGGAACAAAGGCGCCCTGCCTTATTACCAAGGCCGATCTTGGGCTGATGAAAAAGGGAAGCGTATTGGTTGATGTGGCGGTGGATCAGGGGGGCTGCTTTGAAACCACAAAGGCCACCACTCATGAAAAGCCGGTCTTTATTGAAGACGGCATCGTGCATTACTGCGTGGCCAATATGCCCGGCGCCGTTGCCCGGACCTCGACGCTGGCGCTGACCAACGCGACCCTTGCGCCGGGTCTCAAGATAGCAAACCAGGGGCTAGAGCGGGTGATTGCCGCCGACCGGTATCTGGCGAAGGGCGTCAATACCTACAAGGGGCATTGCACCTTTGCCGGAGTCGCCGAAGCTTTCGATATTCCCTATGTTCCCCCGGAGGAACTCATTTGAGGGCGTTTCAAAACTGAGGAGTAACTCAAGGCCCCGCACAGAGGTTCCGCGGGGGCCGGAATATGCCGGCTCCCCTTTAACAGCCCCTTGGCGGCGGCCCTGCGTATCGTATCGGCCCGATTACCCCGCCGGGCTTACGGGCTTCGCTTGGCCTTCATTTGCCGCTGCCATATTGGGTTCCTACAAGCCCCCTGGCGACGGCGATCCGTACTGCATCGGCCTTGTTAACCGCCTCCAGTTTATTGTAAATGGTACGGATTATGCTTTTAATCGTATTAATCGACAGGGAAGAGGCCCCGGCGATTTCTTCCCGGGTCATTCCCTGGTACAGTCCCGTGAGAACCTCCAGCTCCCGGCGGGACAGGGTTACCCCCTGGCCGGAAGTCCTTTCGGGAGCGGCAGCCCTGCAATATTCCGCCGCCTTAAAGACTTTTTTTGCGTACCCCGATGCGTTCCTGCGGACCGTTTCCAGCCAGGCCTGGGGAATCGCCCTAGACCCGTCCTTTAAAGCCGCCGCCGCCAGAGCCCGCATAGCCTTCCCCATTTCCGTGAAAGGCATGAAAAGGGCATTGGGCAAGGCCAGGCTGTAGGCTTCTTCCAGGGCGGCAAAAGCGGCGTCCTTGTCCCGCAGATGGTACCAGCACAGGGCCTTGAGGATATTACTTTCTATTTTCCCCATCACAAAGTCTTCGGCGCCGTCTCTTTTTATCCGGCTTTCCAGGACCGCCAGCGCTGCGGGGTAACGTTTTTCCATAAAGTGATATTTTGCTTTTACCAGGATTTCCATGCTGTAGGACATGGAATTAAGGTCGCTTTCCTCGAAGTCGTTTTTCAGCCAGGGGGCCAGTTTATCCGTTTGCCCGATCTGGGTGTAATACCAGCCGCATATAATATCGCAGCAGATATTAACATAATGGGCCTTATCCCGCTGGGCCTCCATCTGCCTGAACAGTTCCTGAATTTTTTCATAATTTCCCCGGGACAGGCTGATCCGCAGGAGGAAAAAAAAGGCCCGGTTCTCAATCTCGTACTGCCCCCATTCCTGCGCTTTATCAAGCGCCGCCAGGGAAAACCGTTCCGCTTCTGCAATATCCTCCCTAAAATAAGCCAACTCCGCCCGGGCCAGATCGTCTATACCCCAGCCGCAGCCTCCTATGGCGGGGAGATAAGGCGCCGCCGCGGAAAGGGCTTCAATGAACTTGTCCATATCCTTCTTTTCCGGGCTGGGTACCATACAGGTATAGGCCCCCAGGTTTACCTCCGACAAGGGGGGCGAAAGCACATGGCCGCCGGTTTGGCCTGCGTGATAGGCGGCGCGTTCAAGATAAACGGGAAACCGGTAATCCCCGGTAAAGGCGCAGGTGATAATACCGATTAACCCCCGGTTGGCGTACAAAGCCATCAGAACCCAATGAAGCTCCGGGGAAGGCGGCAGGGCTTCGAGCCGGGGGATAAGCTCCTTCAATTCCTCCGTACATTCTTCAAACATACAGAGGCTGGTCAATACCCGGGCGCGGACCGCATAACTGAGGGGATATTGGTCGTGTATCTCCCGTGAAAGACGGTTCAGCAATTCCAGGATAAACCAGGCAAATTGTCTCGGCAGTATCAGCGGAAGGGTATCGGCTATCGTGATCAGCCTGTCGTAGTCCCGGGATTTTTCATAATAGCTTATGGCGTCGAGTTTCCGGTTGTTTTGAGCGCACCACCCGGCGGCCCGCCGGTAAACTTCCTGCTTCTCCTCCCCGGAAAGTTCCTGCTGCTTTCCGCTTAAATATTCCAGCAGCAGGTGGTGAATCTGGTATGCGTTAAGGTAGACGTCAAACTGGATAAAAGAACAGATCCGCTCCATCTCATCGACAAGCGATTTGCCCGGCGGAAAATCCTGCCCTGCGGACTCCGGGGAGGCAGCGATTTCCCGGAGCAAATCCGGAACCAGATGCTCGATGAGGGATAATTTGATGAGGAATTTCCTAAGCTCCGCCGATATGGCCGACATGATCTCGCTTTCTATCAGGCGAAAGATATTCGACCGCATCGCCTGGGGCACATAGGGGGCGCCCGGAGGGGAGTTCTTCAGAGACAATCCCGCCAAATGTATGGCAAAGGCCCAGCCTTCGGTATCGTGATAAATAGAAGAAACCGCCTGGGGCGAAGGTCTTATGTTCTGGGTGTGGAAATACTCCACCATTTCCGCCTGGCTGAACCTGAGTTCATCCTCGGTAATCCTTCCCACAAGCCCTTTGGACTGGAGCGTTTCCAGATTAAGGGGAGGTTCGGTCCGGGATATGAGGATAGAGGTGATACTGGGAAAGTAGCTGGTGATGGAACGTTCAAGGAACCGCAAAACCGCCTTGTGGTGGAGCAGATGAAAATCATCGTAGACAAAGATGTATTTTACGTCCTCACGGGTATCTGCCAGGGGGATAGTCAGATACCGGTCAAACTCCCGTTCCGTTCTGGGAAAATCAATATCCGCCAGTTTGAGAGCGGCCTTCCGGTTGCCGTTGGTAACCCCGGCGATAAAATTCTCCCAAAAACGCTCGCCGATATTGTCCCGGTCAGAAAGCTGTATCCAACAGGTCAGGGCAGGGTATTCACGGAGAAAAGAGTACACCGCCTGAGTTTTTCCATATCCCGCTCCGGCGCAGACAATGACCACCGGTTTTTGCACCGCCTTTTCCAGCAGACGGTCTATCTGAGGGCGTTTCAGATATATCTGGTTCCCCGGAGCCATAGGTACATTACTATGAAAGCACTGTTCCGGCATTTTTAATTCTCCCTATAAAACGGCCAACCTTTTGCCTGTAATAACCGGCTGCATGAAAATCTCTAGCTGTTACTATGTCAAGAATAATTATGGTACTTTTGATGATAATCCTGAAAATCCGGGCGTGTCAATGAGGC
>JAISOQ010000162.1 GCA_031275515.1 Treponema sp.
ATGCCCTGTTTTAAGAGCAGGAACTTTCTCAGCCAGGATTCTTTGGCTTTTCCGTATTTTTCGATGTCTTCCCAGCCTTCGGCGAAGGCCATGATGGCCAGCAGGGTGATAACGATGACTTCTATCAAGGGATAGGCTTTGTTCCGCTCAATACGGGGGTCCTTGATATCTTTGAAGTAGTCGATTAACGGCGGTATGGGTTTTTGGTCATATTCCCCTCCAATCCGCCTTTATCGGTCTTTTCCCCCTTTGTCTTTAGCGCTTTTTATATGCGCTCGCCCTGTTTGCCCCGGCATATACCCTTGCTTTTTCTTCTCCCTTTTTGTATTGTTTTACAAATAAAGGCTATCAATTCCTGGGACAGCATTTTTACAGATAATCTGTAGTAACAGAGGGGGCTTCAAAATCCGGTTAGCGCAGCCCCTGGTCTACAATCTCAGGTTTTGAAAAACCGGTCTAAACGTCCGTTTTTGCATTTGAGACTGTTCCAAAACCCCGGCGGGGGCATTATGGGGGCAGCCGCCCTAACTTGTTGACGATAGTTTTTGAAGTTTTGAAAGAGAGTCTGCAATCATCGGTTTGCAGTTACAGTATTCGATGTTCGGAGCTGACATGGCAGGGGTTATTATTATTGTATTCGCCTCTTTTGTATGGTCATTCTTAACCGTATGGGTAATATGCCGTGTATCCCATAAAAATGCATGGTACGATAAGGTTGATGAACGAAAAATCCACACCGGAGATGTCCCGCGTCTGGGAGGAGTCGGTTTTTCCGCGGTGTTTATCATCGTTTCCCTCTTTCTTGTCTTTACCAGGACGGAGATTTATTTGGGCTTCCGGTTTATTCCGGTGTTCATCGGTTTGTGTATTACCCTGACATGCGGCGTTCTTGATGATTTTCATAACCTGACTTCCAAGACTAAATTCCTTATCCAATGTATCGCGGGCTTCCTGGTTATCATTCCCGCGTATGTGTTCCAGCATTTGTTCTTTTTTGGAGATAATTTCCGTCTTTTTACCTGGCTCAGGTATCCCCTTTCCTTCCTGTGGATTGTAGGGCTTACCAACGCCATCAATTTTATCGACGGAGTTGACGGTCTTGCCGGGGGCGTCTCGGCCATTATCGCCCTGACCTATGCGGCCATTTTCGCTTCCTTTGCCAATATCGATGGGGTTACGCTTTTCTGCCTCTGCCTGGCCGCGGTTATCGGCGGGTTCCTGGTTTTCAATCTGCCGGTTCCTCAGGCAAAAATATTTATGGGCGACGGGGGAAGCCAGTTTCTGGGCTTTACCCTGGCAGTGCTGCCCCTCCTTGACCAGGGAAATATCCGTCCGAGTCTTCCCGTCCCCTATGTATGCGCTCTGCTCCTCATCCCCATTCTGGACATGGTTGCCGCTATATGGCGGCGCCTTAGGGACGGACGGCCCATAGATAGTCCCGACAAGGCTCATATACATCATAAACTGATGTTTTTAGGGCTTAATGCCCGGGGCATTGACGCGGTTCTCTACGGTTTGCAGATAATCCTGGGAATACTGGTGTTTTTCGCCGTCAAGTTTCAAAGCCGCTTTGGTATGTCCCTGACTTTCCTGGGGTGCTCCTACTTTATAGCCATTGCTTTTTTTACGGCCATTCATTTTTTAAACAGAAGAAAGACGCTACAGGTCCGGAAGGATGCCGGGAAAACCTTGTCAGAAAACGTTTCCTGAGTGTTTTCTCCTATGAAACGCCGGTATTATTTTGACTGGGCCGCCACGGCGATCCCCGATACCTTCCCTTCACAGGCCGTTCCCTTTGGAAACCCTTCTTCAAAACACGCTGAAGGGCGGGAGGCCAGAGCCGCCCTGGAAGACGCCCGCCGCCGCTGCGCCGCTGTCTTAGGGGCCTCTCCCGAACAGATCGTCTTCACCTCCGGGGGAACCGAATCCAACGCCATAGTCCTCCACTCCCTGCTCCGCAGGCAGAACCGTCCCGGCGGCGGCGGCTTCCTCATATCCGCTGTGGAGCATCCTTCGATCCGGGAAAACGGCGCGGTTCTGGAACGCCTGGGAAAGCCCCTTACCCGTATCAGCGTAGAAAAGGATGGCCGGGTATCCGGGGAAACTCTGGAAGCGGCCCTGAAAAAAGCGGAGGATCCCCGTCTTGCGGCGATCATGGCGGTGAACAATGAAACCGGCGCGGCGATGGATATGCCGGGCCTGGCGGAGGTTTTACGAAAGGCCCCGGGCGCTCCTGTACACCTCCACAGCGATCTGGTTCAGGCGGCGGGAAAGATGCCGGTGGATCTCTCCTCCTGGGATCTGGATTCCGCCTCCCTAAGCGCCCATAAGCTGGGAGGGCCCCGGGGCATAGGCCTCCTCTACCTGCGAAAGCCGCTGGAAACTCTCTGCGCCGGGGGCGGCCAGGAGGGGCGTATACGTCCGGGAACGGAAAACACCCCGGGCACCCTGGCCCTGGCGGAATGTCTGGAACGCCGGGCTTCTCAGGAAACCGCGGCTGCCGGGTACGAACAGGCCGCCGCCCGGTGGAAGGCCCTTATCGCCGCCCTTAAAGCCCTGCCCCGGTGTACCCTGATCCCCCTGGACCGGGAGGAGGAAGACAGGCGTTTCTCCCCCTATATACTCCAGGCGGCCTTCCGGGGCATCCCCGGAGAGGTGATGGTCCGGGCCCTGGACGATGCGGGTTTCGCCGTGTCTACCGGCTCCGCCTGCTCCTCCGGCGACCAGAATAGACCTGTTCTGTCCGCTATGGGGGTGGATAAAACAACCGCTTTTGAGGGGATACGGATCTCCCAGGGCTGGCAGACCACTATGGAAGATATTGGGGCGCTGATCGAAGGGATCCACAGGATCCTCCGGACGCTCTAAGCTGTCACTTGAGCTGCCATTCTGGTAAAAAATCCGGGATCATATTTTGAATGGAAAACATGGCATGGAAAGTACGAGCGGTTTACCGGTCACCTATTTATTGAAACCCGGAGAACTCACCCTTAAAGGGGGTAACAAGCGGGAATTTGAGCGGGCCCTCAGACGCAACCTGGAAACCCTCCTGCGGTTTACAGGGGCAGTCGTGAGTCCCGCCCAGGGCCGCTATTTCGTTCATGCCTCAAAGGACGATGCGGAAAAGGTAGAGGAAGCCCTGTCCCGCCTTATAGGTATCTCCGGCTGGGCCAAAACGCGGGTATGCGGCAAAACTCCCGAAGAAGTCCTCCGGGCCTGTGTGGAAACCGCCGGGGAATGTTATGACTCGGGGATCAGGACCTTCAAAGTTGAAGCCCGGAGGACCGATAAGAGCTTCCCCCTGGATTCCTACGCAATCCGAAGCCAGGGGGGAAGCGCGATCCTGGAAGCCTGGCCGGGCCTTAGGGTGGATGTCCGCAGCCCCCAGGGGATCATCAATGTTGAAATCCGGGAACGGGCCTATGTATACGGGATGGAGCATCGGGGCCTTAGAGGGCTGCCGGTAGGGACCGCGGGACGGGGGCTCCTCCTCCTTTCCGGGGGCATCGATTCCCCGGTGGCGGGCTTCATGATGTTATCCCGGGGCATGAGGGTAGACGCGGTATATTTCCACGCCTACCCCTACACCTCCGAAGAGGCCCGCCAAAAAGTGGCGCGTCTGGCGGAAATTCTGGGCCGTTATGCCCTGGGCATGAAGCTCTACACCGTGGGTTTTACGGCGGTCCAGCTCCGTATTAAAGAAGGGGCTCCTGAACCCTGGTCTACAGTCCTCCTGAGAATGGCAATGATGGAGTGCGCGGAAAAGCTGGCCTTGAGGGAATGCCTTAAATGCCTTATTACCGGGGAAAGCCTTTCCCAGGTAGCAAGCCAGACCATAGAAAATTTAAGCTGCACCCAGAGCCGCATAAGCCTGCCGGTTTTACGGCCCCTCATAGGCATGGACAAGGAAGACATCATCAGGAAATCCGAAGCCCTGGGCGCTTATGCCGTATCCATCCTCCCCTACGAGGACTGCTGCGTCATCTTCAGCCCTCCCCACCCGGTTCTGCGGGGCAGGCCGGCGGAAGCGGAAGAACTCTACCAAAAATTGGACCTTGCCGGCCTTATTGGGGAGGCCCTTCATACCTGTACTGTGGAGAAATGCGCATACCCAAGCCGTAAACCTGATAATGAAGACTAAAAAAGCCCGCGGCATCACCGCGGGCTTTTTTACAGAGATGTCCGGCCTTAGTTGAGCAGGTGGAACCTCATCACCAGTCCCGCGAACACGATAGAAACCATAGAGAGGAGCTTGATGAGGATGTTGATGGAAGGCCCGGAGGTATCTTTAAAGGGATCCCCCACCGTGTCGCCTACCACCGCCGCCTTGTGGGGATCCGAACCCTTGCCGCCGAGATTGCCCGCCTCGATGTACTTCTTGGCGTTGTCCCAAGCGCCGCCGGAATTCGCCATCATGACGGCCAGCACAAAACCTGTGGCAGTGGCTCCGGCCAGCATCCCGGTAACGCCGTTCACCCCAAGGATCAAGCCCACCGCAATAGGGCTGACGATCCCCGTCAGGGCCGGGGCTATCATTTCCTTTTGAGCGCCCCTGGTACAGATGTCCACGCAGCGGGCATAATCCGCCTCGGCAGTGCCCTCCATAAGGCCGGCGATTTCCTTAAACTGCCGGCGCACCTCGATAACGATGCTCTGAGCCGCCCGGCCAACGGCGCTCATGGTGAGGGAAGAAAACAGGAAAGGAAGCATGGCCCCCACAAAGAGACCTATCAGGGTGGTAGGGTTGGTTATATTGAGGTTAATGACAAAAGCCGGGTCCTTGATATGAATCTCGTCAATGTAGGCCACAATCAGCGCCAGGGCGGTCAAGGCGGCGGAACCTATGGCGAAACCCTTGCCCGTGGCGGCGGTGGTGTTCCCCAGGGAATCCAGGGCGTCGGTTCGTTCCCGCACCTCCTTGGGCAGGCGGGCCATCTCGGCGATACCCCCCGCGTTGTCCGCCACAGGCCCGTAGGCGTCGGTGGCCAGGGTAATTCCCAGGGTAGAAAGCATCCCCACTGCGGAGATACCCACCCCATAGAGGCCTTCGGCAAAATTTACCGCTCCGCCGGATGCAAAGAAACTTATCAGCACCGAAACCCCCACGATGATAACCGGGAGGAAGGTAGAGTTCATCCCCAGGGATATGCCGCTGATGATGATCGTCGCCGGACCTGTCAGGCTGGCATTGGCAAGGGTCCGGGTGGGCTTGTAGGTGTCAGAGGTAAAGTATTCGGTAAAGAACCCGATCAGCACCCCTGCCGCCAGCCCGGAAATGACCGCGGCATATACTCCCAGACGCCCGGGGTTATTGGCGCAGTCAAGGCCAAAGTAGATCACCGGGTACGCTCCGGCGATTACCAGGGCGGAAGAAACATACGTACCCTTCCGCAGGGCGGAGAGCAGGGCCTTTTGGTTGGTATTCTCATCGCAGCGCACAAAAAAGGTCCCGATGATGGAAGCCACGGTCCCCAGAGCCGCCATCAACATGGGCACCGACGCCCCGCCGAAATTGTAGCCCGCCGATACCGCCAGGGCGATGGTAGCGATGATGGAACCCACGTAGGATTCGTAGAGGTCCGCGCCCATGCCGGCTACATCCCCCACATTATCCCCCACATTGTCGGCAATGACCGCCGGATTCCGGGGATCGTCTTCGGGGATCCCCGCTTCAACCTTCCCGACAAGATCCGCCCCCACATCCGCCGCCTTGGTAAAAATACCGCCGCCTACCCGGGCAAACAGAGCCATGCTGGAGGCCCCCATGCCAAAGGTCAGCATCGCCGCGGAAATATTGCTTATCTGGGCCGCAGGATCCCCGGCAAGATCGGCGTAGAACAGGTATTTCAACAGGAAAAACCAAATCGAAAGGTCCAGAAGCCCCAGGCCGATGACGGTGAACCCCATCACCGTACCGGAAGAAAAGGCCACCCGCAGCCCCTTGTTGAGGCTCTCCGACGACGCCTGGGCGGTCCGGGCATTAGCGGCAGTGGCTATCTTCATCCCGATAAAGCCTGAAAGCCCGGAGAAAAACCCTCCGGTAATAAAGGCAAAAGGAACAAAGGGAGTTAAAAACCCCGCAAAGGCCATGACGCCCAACACCACAAACATCACCACAAAGAACAGCGCCACGCCGGTATATTGGCGTTTCAAATAGGCGTTGGCTCCCTGACGCACCGCCAGGGAAATCTTCTTCATCAACTCCCCTCCCTCGGGAAAAGCCAAGACCTTCCGGGCTTGAAAAAGCGCGAAAATCAGCGCCAGAATCGAACCCGCAGGCACAAGTAAAAAAACCGTATCTGCCATAACAACCCTCCTGAACTTTTTTGTACAAAGATCCCCCTCCTGCCGGAGAAAGACCGCTTGTCGGTTGAGTATACATGAAAAGCGGCTGTCTGTTCAATTCTCACAGGAATTTTACATTTACCCGTCCGGTTCACCGCCGGGAATGTAAATTTGCTGATGCATAAGGAACTGTTCAAGAATAAAATGCGCTACATTTTATTCTAATTGCTTACGCAATAACGAAATAACTTGCCCAAAAGGTCAAGTTATTTCTGAACAGTTCCTAAAGAGGCTTTCCCAAAACTTCGGTTTTGGAACAGGGCTCTAAAATCCTCCTCTTTTCATGAAGTATATGATAGTATAAACTAAATCCAATTTTTTCTTTGCTATGGAGGCTGTCGTGTTAATGACCGAGGATAAACGGATAAGATTGACGAATATGGTCACTGCTCCGTATGTCGCCCTGGCAACCATGCTGATTTGTAAGGGCCGGAAATCCAGCGGAAACCAGTTCCGTCATCAAATGGAGACTCGTACCATTCTTATTGATTACGGATATGTAGATTCTGTCCTGCATAAAGCGGCTCTTGTTCACGATCTCATCGAGGATCTGGAAGGTTTTGACAGCAGCCTCATCATCAAGGCGGATGCCGAAGGGCCCGCTGTTTATGATATGGTAATGGAAGTGACCAGAAAGACAGGGGAAAGTAAAAGCGATTTTTTGCTGAGAATCCGGGAACATGGCAGCACAAGCGCCAAGCTCATCAAATGCGCCGACAGGATTAGCAACATGATCGCCCTGGGCCTGGGATTAAATACGGAACGGAATTTCATCGAACGGTACTGTGACGAGACGGAGAATTTCATCCTGCCTATAGCTTTGCAGGTTGACAGGGACATGCATACGGAACTTTCGGATCTGGTCGTATCCCGGCGGAAGCTG
>JAISOQ010000172.1 GCA_031275515.1 Treponema sp.
TTGCCAATAGAAATTGTCCCTGAATCCGGCGTTTCCAGCCGGTTCAGACACCGGAGGAGCGTGGTTTTCCCCGCGCCGCTGAAGCCCACGATGCCGAAAATGTCGCCTTTACCGATGTCCAGGTCTATACCGGTGAGTACCGCAAAATCCGCGTCCCGTCCGTGAAACGTTTTATGGAGTTCCCGGATTACAATAAAAGAATCGTTCATATTTTGTCTATCCTCATAGTTATATGAATCATACAGAATTACTATGATAAATCCTTATAAAAACACCGCCGGGAAGCCGCCCTTCGCCCTGCATAACCAGGACCGGCGCTTGACTTCCCTTCAAATTAAGGTCTGCCATATCCTTTTCGCCAAATTCATAGTAATCCTATATTAAAACTAAAAATGTGACAAGCCCCCGGGTATTATGTACTTAACCGGGAAAGATGAATATAGTTTACCTATGCAGACGGTAACGTTGTTTAGCCCTGACCGGGAAGCGGTCCTGGTAAGCCGGCCTAACCGGTTCCTCATCGTTGCCCGGGACGGGGACGAGGAACTGCGCTGCCACTGTCCGAATCCGGGACGTATGACGGAGTTCATGTTTCCGGGAACGAAACTTATCCTGGAAAAGCGGAAGGAAGGAAAGGCAAGTACGGGCTGGACTGCGGCGGGGCTGCGGTACCGGGACGGGGTAGTTCCCCTGTTCGCTTCCCGGGCCAACGGCGCGGCGGAAACGCTGATACTGCCGCGCATCATTCCCGGGCTTAGGGAGGTTCACCGTGAATTTTCCCTGGGCGCTTCGCGGTTCGATTTTCTCTGTATCGGGGGCAATGGGGAGCGCCATCTTGTGGAAGTAAAGGCCTGTTCCCTGGTTGAATACGGGATCGCCATGTTTCCCGATGCCCCCAGTATCCGGGCCCTAAAACATCTGGAAGAGCTGGCCGTCTTGAGCAAAAAGGGGTATATCTGCCATGTTCTCTTTGTCATTATGCACGGAAAGCCGGAACGGTTTACGCCTAACCTGCATACAGACCCGGACTTTGCCGCGGCTCTCGCGCGCCTGGGCAGGACGGATCAGGCTGGAAGCGTATATGTACACGCCTCGCTGCTTGAATGTACCGGGGACGGGCAGGCGGCGCTAAGGCAGGAGGAGACGCCGGTGGACCTGAGCCACGGGACGCTGGCGGCGGGTAACGGCGGGAACTACCTTCTCGTTATGGAGATGCCCAAAGACAGGGAAATTGCCACAGGCTCTTTGGGCAGGCTGCATTTCAGGAAGGGCTGGTATGTTTACGCCGGGTCAGCCCGGAAGAACCTGAGACAGCGGGTAAGCCGCCATCTGCGGAAGGTGAGGAAACAGAAACACTGGCACATGGATTATATCACCCCCTATGCGGGCAAGATGCGGGCCTTGCCTGTCCTGTCCTACCGGAACCTGGAGTGCCGTCTTGCGGCGGATCTGGGGCGTCTGGGGGGAAGGCCCGTACCGGGTTTTGGCTGTTCCGACTGCCGCTGCGGGAGCCATTTCTTCTATTTTGAGGAAGCCCCCCTGGGGAACAGGGCTTTTACGGACATGCTTTTCCGGTATAGGCATGTGGAAGGGTTACTGCCTTGACAAATCCTTCATGGTACGTCCGCACTCCGGGTGGAAACCTGTTTTCCTCCATAATATCCGGCTTGTATTCTCTCCTCCAGATATGGTATTCTGAATGTTGAAAACGGAAAGGAGATAGGCATGGCATTCTCATTGAATTCTTATCCTGTGATTTATCGGGCCCGTTATTCCCAAGACGGGTGGCAAGAAGAGTACCTGGAAAAATCCCATAAGACGCCGGAAGAAGAGGCCCGGCTAGACGAGGCCGAGGCGGCTGCGCTGGTGAATTCCCGCAATTTTTTTGATGATATGCCCCTGGTATCTTATACGACCCAGTACGGGCTCAGTTGTTTCGAGGGGCTCAAAGCCCTGCCTCAAAAAGGGGGCGGGCTGGCTATTTTCCGCCCGGATCGGAATGCGGAGCGGTTCTACAATTCCATGAAAGGGCTTTACATGCCCCCCTTCCCGGAAGACCTGTTTATAAACGTTGTAAAAGAGACGGTACGGCGGAACGCCGCCCTGGGCTTCTCGATTTCGTATAAACCCGAATGGGAAAAAGATTCCTTTATCAACGCCGATTCAATCTATATCCGGCCTTTCACCTATTCCGAGGGCGGCATAGGGGTCAACATTTCCCGGCAGCCCTGGGTGATAGTGGTCATATCCCCGGTGAGCGCCTATTTTTCCGCCGGGACTCCCGACGCCGTTATCACCAATCGAATCAGGGCCACGCCCAATGGCACCGGATGGATCAAGGCGGCGTCCAATTACGCCATCGCCGCCCTGGCAAAACATGAAGCAATGGACTCAGGGTTCATTGAGTGTATCTTCCTGGACGCTGCAGAGCGGAAATATATCGAGGAAGGCTCCTCCTGCAACATCTTCTTTTATTTAAAGTCCGGTGAACTGGCGACTCCTGAACTAGGGGACACCATACTGCCGGGGATCACCCGTTCCAGCATCATCGAACTCGCCCGGGACCGGGGCGTCAGGGTTTCGGAACGGAAGGTCTCCCTGGAAGAGGTCATCGCCGGGGCGAAGGAGTGCTTTGTCAGCGGCACTGCCGCCGGGGCGACGCCCCTCACCTCCCTCACATATCAGGGCAAGAAGACGGTTTTCAATAACGGAAAGGTAGGGGAACTCACTGCGGAACTCCGGGACACCCTCAAGGGCATACAGTACGGGATCATCCCGGATACAAAGGGCTGGCTTGTCCGGGTCGAATAACCCGAAGCGGCTAATTTTTAACCGGAACTCCCTTCCAATCCGCCTTAACCCCGCAGAAGCCTAAAATCGTAAGAAAGGTAAAGTATGCGGGGGTAAAGATTATCTGAATTAACGCAAGAATACCCGGACCAGGAAGAGCGGCCCCGAAAAGGCTGAGGCAGGAAAGGGTGTTCATGGTCATGGCCAAGAGGACCGCCGCCGAAAGGGGCCAGAGGCCGGGAATAAGGGGCAGAAGGGGAATGGCGAAGATCCCCATAGAAATGGTTACCATGAGGAAACCGAAATTCAGCCGGGTCATGGGATCCGGGCTGAAGAGGCCGCCGTTGTTCCAGCGCAGGGTCTGGTTGACCAGAGGCTTCCAGGCGCATTCCCCCTGGGTCCTTACCCAGAGGTCGGGCTTGACGGCGGCGTAGACCTTGTAATCCGTACTCCCCCGTATCATGGCGACCAGAGCGGCGTCCTCTGTTGGAGAGGGGGGAAGGCGGCCATAGCCGCCTATACTGTCCAGGGCGGCCTTCCTGACGATAAGGTTATTCCCGAAGCCGCCGCCCGCCGCGCCGATGCCTGCGGATCCCGTAAGGTAGAGGTAGCGTATGGCGTGGTCGAAACACTGGTAATGCTGAAAAAAGCCCTTTCCCCCGCCTTTCTTGAAGACCGGGCCTATGACCAGGCCGGCCCGGGGGTCGAGCATCCGGGCGGTCATGGCCCGGATCCAGCAGGGAGGAACTTCGCAGTCCGCATCGGTAAAAAGGAGCAGGGTTCCCGCAGCCGCTTCCGCCCCCTGACTGAGGGCGTACTGTTTCTTGTTCACCCCGAAATTTTCGGTCAGGGTGATGATCCTGACCTCCGCGGTTTTTTCGGCAAACCGGCGCAGTATTTCGGGACTCCTGTCGGTGGAACAGTCGTCAACAAAGATATATTCCGCATCGGGGTAATCCTGGAGGGCAAGGCTTCTCAGAAGCCCTTCAATCCGCTGCTCCTCGTTCCTGATGGGGATAATCACCGAAACCTTAGGGCGCTCCCCTCCCCTATCCAAAGCCCCAGCCGGTTTTGTCTGGAGCAGGGTAAAACGGAGGTCCCTGCGCCATTCCCGGAAAAGGCCGGCCATCAGGACGCAATGAAGCCCGACGAACAGGGCGGCAAAACTAAACCGAAAAATATCAAACCAAAGCACGGCTCCCCCTGACGGCAACAGGCGATGCGGACAGGCTTTACATTCAAATCTTCCGCTCACTTTCGTATGTTAAGATGAGATTATAAGACCAGTTACAATACAAATCAACAACCCCGCCAGGGCAAGGCCATTTACTTTTTTATTCTCCCTATCGAGGGAATGATTGGGGTCAGACCTCACGTTTTTTCCTAATTCTTTGGCCCTCATTAAAGCAAAATGACAGGTCTGACCCATATATTCTATATGAGATCTTTACGTATACTCAAACAGGGGGTTTGGTACGAAATCCATACCCGCATTAACAACCGGGAACCGCTGTTCCGCCGCCATACGGCCCTGGCAATTTTTGCCAAGGTGTTCCATGAACTCAAAAGCCGGTTTGCCTTCGAGATTCGGGGGCTGCATTTGGAGGATGACTGGCTTAGGTTTTATATTAAGCCTGAGGATGGGGAGGAACTTCCTGCAATAATGAAATGGCTCAAGCAGACATTTGCCCAGCGGTACAACCGGAAGGAAGGGAGGATAGGGCATATATGGGGTGACCGGTATGGGTCGAGGATAATGGAGGGGGATGTGCCGGAGGATACGCCGGAGAGGGAGGCATCCGAGGGGGACCAGCAGACAGCTCGGAACAATAGGGTCAGACCCCATCATGGGGAACCGGCGGTCAAACCCGCTTTTTTCCTGAATTTCCCGTTTCCCCCCGCCCCTGCCCCCGGATAAACGGATGGAATCCGCCTTATGTCCCGTACCAACCGCCATTTCTGTCCCAACCCGAAGCGTCCAAGGAGAAAGCTCCACCCTGACACAAGCAAAAACTTTGTGGGTCACGTTTAGCCTAAAGGGAGGTATGGCCCCGCCCTGAATCAACCTGACGGCGAATCAAGCCGGGGAAAGATATGTTCCCACAGGAGGGCAAGGATGCTTTCCATGTCCGGTTCGTTGGAAGTAATGGCAGCAACCGCTTCCTGCCGGGGAAAGACTATCACGAACTGGCCGTTCTTGCCATCCGCCCGGTACGCCCCGTACCGGCAGGTCCAGAAACAGTAGCCGTACCCTAAATCATAATCAGGTTTCCCCATTTCTTTGGTCGAAATATGGGGCCGGCTCGCCTCGTCTATCCATGAAGCGGGGAGAAGCTGTTTTCCCTTCCAACTGCCCCGCTGAAGCAGCAGCTGCCCAAAGGCGGCCAGATCCCGGGTGGTAAGTTCCAGACCCGTGGCGCCCAAGGTATAGCCGTCCCTGCTTTCCTTCCAGACAGGATCGGGAATACCCAGGGGCCGGAAAAGACGGTCCAGAAGGTAATCCCGGACCTTCCGCCCCGCAGCCCGGGTGATCATGGCGGAGGCCAGAAGGGTACTGCCGTTATCGTAGACGAACCGTGTACCCGGCTCGAAGTCGAGGGTTTGAGCCAGGGCATCGGCCACAGTAGAGGGCCGGGAAAACCGCCCGTGTCCCCGGCTCATGGTGAGAAGGTGTTCCAGGGTAAGGGAAGCCTGCCGGGGTGAAGCCAGAGGGACAAGACCGGGAAAAGCCTCCGCCGTCCGGTCTTTCAGGGAAAGTTTCCCTTCGGCAATGGCCAAACCTGCCGCCAGGGCGGTAAAACTTTTGCTCACCGAATAGACCGGCCGGGGCTGTTCGGGGACCCACCGGTGTTCGGCAGCACATACGCCGCCCTTGAGCAGAATGATTCCTTCTACCTTGAGGTTCCGCTTTTCTACCGCTTCCACATACGCACTAATGTCCATAGGCTTCCCTGTCAATCCGGGGGTATACTAAAACGAGTAGGTCAGCACGGTCTTGACAAATCCGTTGTCCCGGTACTGTCCCAATTCGCCGTCCTGGTTCCCGGCAAAGATGCCGCCGGAAAGTTCCACCCCTGCGTCTCCCCTGGTCCAGATGAGGGCCGGAAGAATGTAGCAGTCCATGTCCTCAATTCCCCAGATTCCGGTAGCCCGGAGTTCCAGTTCATCCCGGAAGAATTTTTTGGACAGCACCAAAGTAAGCCGGGTGTCGGTAAGATCGGCTCCCCCCTCAATATCTTTGAGGATGTCCGAACGGACTTTATTGTTCAGAAGCCTGATGCTCTCGTTTACCTGGAGGTTCACGTTGATCCCCCAGAAAACGTCCCGGTCAAACCCCAGGGACCACGCCAGGAAGGGGTTATACACCATGCCGTCGTCCCCTTTAAGGTCTTCGGTGATGTTCGCCGCGAATTCCCCCCTAAGGTTAAATCCCCCCA
>JAISOQ010000189.1 GCA_031275515.1 Treponema sp.
AGGGTCATGATAGAGCTTACGGTAAGGCCGCCGACAAAGGTTTTGCCTATAGGCTGAATAGTATCCGCCCCCGCGCCGGGGAAAAAGGCGATGGGGACCATGCCGAGGATAGTGGTAAAGCTCGTCATGAGGATGGGGCGCAGACGGTTGCGGCCAGCTTCAATGCAGGCTTCCTTAACCAGCATACCCCGGGCGCGGAGGGTATTGGTGTAGTCCACCAGGACTATGCCGTTGTTGACCACAACCCCAACCAGGGCGACAATGCCTACGGCGGAGAACACCGACATGGCTTCGTTGCCTATCTTGTAAATCCAGATGACGCCGATAAAGAGGAGCGGGATGGAAAAAAAGATGATCAGGGGGTCCACAAAAGATTCAAACTGGCTTGCCATAAGGCCGAACACCAGAAATACCGCAACCCCTATGATCAGCATAAAACGCCGGTTATAGGTTTCTACTTCAACGGCTTCGCCTAAGTACCGGACATTAACATTCTCCCTGGGAATAAGGTAGCGTTGTACCGTAGCCTCAAGACGGCGCTGCATGTCCGTGGCGGCTATGCCCTGGGGGAGTTCGCCGGTAACCCGGACCAGGCGCTCCTGGTTTTCCCGCCGTATGGAGGTAGGGGAGCGCCCTTCGGTGATCTTCGCCACATTGGACAGAGAGACGCGGTTACTGTTCCTGCCCATCACGAAAATGGCGTCCAGATTCGGGATGCCGCCCTGACGGTCTGAATCCTGAAAACGGACGACAATGTTGACGAGCCGGTCTCCCTGAGAAATGGTAGTAGCCGTCACGCCGTCCATAGCGGCCCTGATCTCCGACGCAATGGCCGAAAGGGAAATTCCCAAGGCCGCGGCGCGGTCCCGGTCAACTTCGATTTGCAGCTGGGGCGCTCCCTCGTCGATGTTCACCACCGGGTTTTCGATTTCCGGCAGATAGCGGACCATGATTTGCTGAATTTCGTTTGCGGTTTCCGTAAGGGCCTCCGTATCCCGCGAACTGACGGCGATTTCCACGGAGGATGCAGCGCCCATGGAACGGCCCGCACGGAAAGAGATCCTTGCCCCCGGAAACGCAGTAAGGTAAGGCGTCAGTTTTTGTATCACCCTGTCGGGAGTATCCGTCTGTTCCGCCGGCGGGGGAAGGGTTATCTGCACCGAACCCTGATTGCTGCCGCTCCGCCGCGACGTAAGGATGAGGTTTCTGTAGTCTTTAACATTTTCCCTTATGATTTCCGCCAGGTCAAGGACCACGAGTTCCGTCATTTCAATGTTGGTTCCCTGGGGCATGGAGACGTTGATGTTCACTACATCGTCGGTACGGCTGCGGATGAAAAGGTTCATCCCTATGCCGTTGAACTGAAACAGCGAAAAGGCCAGGATAAAGAGAACCAGGAGTATTATTAGCAAGCGGTGGTTCAGGCAGTACCCCAGGGCCTGCTTATACCCATTGTCCAGGGAACGGAAAAAGCCCTCCATTTTATCGTCTGCGAAACGCAGCAGCCGGTTCTTTAGGGGTTTCTGCTTCCGGGTATCCAGTTTGAAAATAGGACCGCAGAGGGCGGGAACCAGGGTAACCGCCACCACCAGGGAACTGGTCAGAGAAATGACCACCGTAAAGATAAGGTCGTTGAAAAGCTGGCCCATCATCTCAAGCTCGTTTTTATAGATGATGAGAGGCACGAACACGCAGAGGGTAGTGGTAGTGGAGGTGACGATGGCCCGGATCATCTCCTGGCTTCCCAGAACCGCGGCGATTTCCGGTTTGGCCCCCCGTTCCCGGTAGTTATGGACGTTCTCAAGGATCACGATGGCGGCGTCTACTGTCATCCCAAGCCCCAGTATGAGGCCGGTCATGGTGAGGAGGTTCAAGGTAAAGCCGAATATGGACATGAACATCAGGGTAAGGAGTATGGAAACCGGAATGGAAAGACCGATGATCAGGGCGCCTTTCACATTCCGCAGGAAGATGAAGAGGATGATCATGGCCAGGATGGCGCCTTGCAAGGCGTTGGAATAAACCTGATTCAGAGTAGCGCTGATAAGGGAGGTGTCATCCGACAGTACCTCTACGGTGATTCCCCTGGGCAGATCTTCGTTTATTTCCTCCAGGGCTTCCTTTACCCGGTTTGCTACCTGCACAGAATTGCTGTCGCTTTCGCTCTGAACCTGTATATAGACGCCGCTCTGTCCGTTCACCGAGACCCGTGCGGCGTTGTCGTTATAAGCAAGGGACACTTCCGCGATGTCCTCAAGGCGCACCACCTGGGAACGGTTCAGCGCGCCCGAAAGACCGGACTGGGGAACGTTGACGGTCTTGACCACCAGGCGTTTCACCTGGCCTAAGTCCGCGAGTTCCTGCCGGGTGAGGAGCTGGTAGTCCCGGATCCCCCTGGTTAGGCTCCCCCCGGACGTGAGGATATTTTGACCCCGCAGGGCCGCTGTCACATCGTTTAAAGTAAGATTGTAGGCCGCAAGCCGGTTTTGGGACACCGCTACCCGGACTATCTGGGTGGTCCCCCCGGTGACCTCCGCAGAGGCCACTCCCTCTATCCGTTCAATGCGGGCTTGAATCTCATCCTCCGCAAAGATACGCAGCTGATCCGGCGGGTAGTCGCCCCTGACCACAAGGCGCATGATGGGCATGGAAGACATATCAAAACGCCGCACCGCAGGGCTTCCGGCGTCGTCGGGCAGGGAATTGGACAGGCGGGCAACCAGGGTCTGGGCGTCCGCCATAGCCTGATCCATGTCCGTACCATAGGCGAAATTCAGATTGATGGAACTCGATTCAAAGGCCGAGCTGCTGGTCATGTCCGTAAGCCCCTTGGATGCCGCCAGAGCCCGTTCCAGGGGCATGGTCACGTTTCGTTCCACATCCGCCGGACCCGCACCGGAAAAAGAAGTGTAAACCGAAAGGACAGGCCGGACTGTAGAAGGGAAGAGGTCCACCGCGATATTCGGAACCAGCGTCGCCGCTATGCCCAATGCCAGGGCGTAAAGCACCACGATGGTCACCGGACGCTGCACCGAATACTTCGCGATATTCATGGTTTACTCCTCCTAGTCTATAATCCGGACGGTATCGCCGTCGGAGAGGAAGTTCTGTCCCGCCGTCACTATCAGGTCCCCTGCCGCAAGGCCCTCCAAAACTTCCAGGGTGGTTTCGGTTTCCAGCCCCAGGGTGAGGACCCGGCGTTCTACGGTGTTATCTTCCTTAATGACAAAGGCTATCCAGTTCCCGTAGGTGTTGATGGCCGAAGAACGGGGAATGACCGGCACATTCCGCCGGGAATTGGTCACTAGGTTCACCGTACCGAACATTCCCGCCTTGATTCGGGAATCAATGCGGCCTGACGGTCCCGGCACGAACCGGAGGCGTATACGCAGGGTACGGCTTGCCGGGTCCAGGACCGGGCTTACCTCGTCCACCAGGGCGGCGAAATTCTCATTGGGCATGGCCTCAAAGGACACCAGGGCCGGTAGCCCCAGCCTGACATTTGTGGAAAACCGCTCAGGCACGAAGGTCTCCACCGCCAGGGCCGCCAGGTCCCCCACGACGTAGATCACCGTCTGGGCTGAAACAGTGTCGCCGGGGTTCACCGGCGTCTGGAGGATAGTCCCGGTTATCGTGGAAACCACCGGACTTTGGGAGTAGACCTCCCCGGGCCGGGAGGGGTCCACCGTGGCTACTACCTGCCCCCGGCTCACCCGGTCTCCCACCCGGAAACGGATCTCCGTGAGTTTTCCCGCCACTGTGGGGTAGATGGCCACTTGGGACCGGGCCAGAACATCCCCGTTGATTATCACATGGTTTTCTACGGTCCCCAAGACCACCTCGCCTGCCCGGACCGCCGCAGCCTGCCTCTGACTGCCGGGCTGCCCTTGTCCCGCTCTGGGGCCTCCCGCCGGAGGACCGCCGCCGGCGCCCCCGCCGGGAGGAGCGCCCCTTGCCGGGGCTGCCACGCCCGCCGCCTGTTCCCTTTGCTCCAGAACTGTACGGATGGTAAGTCCCGCAAAAAGAAGGATCAGGGTAACGATGATCGCCGTCGCCGCTTTTGACGCTTTTCCGCCGCGGTTCCCAGGTTGTTTCACGGTATGCTCCTTGTTAAGGCGTTCCAATCAATATTAAGGGCCGCCGCCAGGTCCAGGCTCATGGTTTGATAGGCCAGCTCTCCATTCAGAAGCTGCTGCCGGGCCTGGGCCATGTCGTTCCGGGCTTCCTGAAGGGTCAGGGATTCTACCGTGCCGTTTCTAAAACCTTCGGCGGTCAGTTCATAGGCCCGTTCGGCGATTTCTACCCGGAGCCGGGCAATTTCTATGCTGTCCCAGGAAGCCTTGAGGTTCTCCGCCAGGGAACGTATTTCCTGCATAGCCCGATTTTCGGTATCCTTCAAGTCCAGGCGGGCCTTTTCCACCCCCGCTTCCGCCGCTCCTATGGCCTGATGCCCTTTGGTACCGGGAATCCAGGATTCAACGGGAATGCTCAGGGTCAGGCTGCCGCTCAGGGAGTCGGAAAAACCGTTCGTTCCGGGTCCCGTACCTCTCCACTGGGCCGACAGGGACAGGGATGGAGACCGGGAATTCTGAAGAGTTTGACGCCGGATCAGTTCCAGCCGCTCGATGTTCTGCCGCTGGCTTACAATATCGGGCCGGTTCCCCAGGCGATCCCGGATAAGCTGTTCAGGATCCGCATGTATCCGCGCTATTTGCAGTTCCCCTTCAAGGACGATTTTGGCAGGGGAAGCCGCTTCCTGCTCCAGACCCAGGAGCGCGGCGAATTCCCGCAGCTTGACGGTATAGGCGGCTTCGGACTGGATCAGATTCAGCCGGGCGGTCTCCGCGCTAAGCCTGCTTTGAAGGACCGCAAGCTGTCCGATAAGGCCGTTGGCAAAGGCCGTCTGATTCTTTTCAAGCTGCTGTTCCGCCAGGGTCTTGATTTCTCCAAGATGGGCAAGGTTTTGTTTTTCCGCCAAGAGGCTGAAAAAGTTTTTGATCACCTGGATCTCAAGTTGCCGCCGGGCGTTTTCGTAGCTGAGAAGCTGGGTCCGGTAGGTGAGGTCCAGGATCTTCATCGTCTGGGACAGGGAAGGCCTAAGCGAGAGAGACAAGCCTGCGGAAGCGGAGTACCCGAACCCGTTTGAGGAGGTAAAGGGCGTACCGGTCAGGAGAGGCGTCTGATAACTTACCCCCCCACTCAGGCTAATATCGGGGAAAACTTCGGCCCAGAGATTATTTGCCGCAATACCGGCGGTATTCAGATCGATAGAACTCTTCCGTAAGTTCAAACTTTGATTCAACGCCAGTTCTACCGCCTGTTCGGGGGACAGGAACAGGGTTTCCGGATTCTCCTCCTGCTCCCGTCCGTCCTGGGCCGCCGCTTTTCCCGGTGTAATTCCCTGAAAGGCAAATATAAGGATCACAGCGAAAAGGCCCCACGAGGGAACGCGCATCATATTTTCCTTTTGTCTATACCACTTAGATGAATACCCGCAGATACATTTAGACATACCTATATTTCATTCTAAACCTTTGCTTTGAAACAGTTCAAATAACGTACCTAAGTAAAAGGGATGAATCGTTTTTTTGGTTACACAAAAAACGCCGGTTCCCGGAGGGTATAACCGGAGACTTATGCCAAAAATGCCCTG
>JAISOQ010000213.1 GCA_031275515.1 Treponema sp.
TGATCCGCTTTGTTTATCCTGAGCATGGCAAGTCCCCTCCCAAGGACCGCCTATCAGTATACCACCTTTCACCTGCCGGCTGGATAGCTTAAGGGGATTTTCATATTCCGAATTGAAGATCTTCTTCCATTCGCAGATTGCTCTGATTTTCTTTTCCACATATTCTTTTATATCCCCTTGTAATATCCGATACCGATATTTGAGGGTCTATACCAAGTGATAACTGCATTGGTACACAACCTGAGAAGCTTTTTTCCACAAGAACATACTGTAATCATTAATTCTTAAACCAAAAACGATAAATTTTCCGTGCCATGGAAGGCGCGGTGCGGCGATAAATGCGGGGATAAAAAAATGGCATATAACATGTAAGTAAGTTTTATGGTTCCTCCACACTCCCGTTGTATATCCGAAACCAACGGTAACGCAAGGCCGCTGGGGAGCGACATGCAAGCGTGTTATCAGACACGCTTGCATGTCTGAGACCTTTATCGGGTTTGACTTTGGCGGCGGCGGCAGGACGGCTCATCCCGGCGGCGGACTTTTCCAAGAGATTAAAGGTAAATGACCCTGCCCTGGGTTATTCCTCCGGCATAACTTGATACAGGTCCCCTTGGGGTATATGCTGTAAGGAGACGGCTGACAGGGGCGGGATTACCGGTTTGCCGTCAGATCAGGCGGCAAAGCCTGGAAAAGGGGGACCGTTTTATGGTCTTTATAAAGTCAATCATCAATGAATATACCGGTTTGGGAGGTGAATTATAAAAAAGACGGCGCTTCCTTTGCTTTTTTTACTTTGTACCGGTCTTTTGCCCGGTCAGGAGCAGCCCCGGGATCTTCCGTCCCTTCCGGCGGATATAATGGACCGGGTGGATGCCGAAGAGCCTGATGTCCCCGCCGCTCCTCAGAAAGGGGACGGAGAGAGCCGGGAAGCTGCGGCTCCCGGCCCGGCGGCGGCTGTTGAAAGGGAATCCCCGGCGCAGGCTTCCCCCCGGTCCGGGCGTCCGGCCTCCAGGCCGCCGGATATTCCTTCCGGACCCTACCTGCCGGCTTCCCGGAAAACGGTTGAAGAACAGCGGCTTGACACCATCAGGTTTGGGACCGAAAGCGAAATAGCTTCCCTTGTTCAGACGCTGAAAAGCGAAAACGTCGATTATCTGGATGACGCCCTGATTACCCTGGTTCAAAACACCACGAACCGGAATATTCTTTCGGGGGTTTTCTCCTTTTTCGGGGAGCGGGATAAGGGAGGGCTTGAAGATCGGGCATTCCGGGCCTTGAAAGAATGGGACATAGAAGCCGGCGATACGGTCCTGGCCGCAGTGGATTACCTGGGAAAATTGAAGGTAAAAGCCGCCATACCCTATCTCAAGACAATACTGGATGAAGAGGAGCGGCGGTTCACAGCCGCCGCTATCAAGAGCCTGGGGCGCATAGGCGGCGGTATTCCCAATGAATCCGAAGAAATCGCCAGGTATCTCATGGATTATTATACCAACCGTAACATCGGGGATGAAAACCGCCGGGATATTATTGCAGCCCTGGGAGAAACCGGTTCGCCTGTGGGGATAGAGTTTCTATCGGGAATCGCCGGCAACAACGACGAGCGGGTCCCCCTCCGCACGGCGGCTTTGGAAGCCCTCTCCAAAATCAAGGACCCCGCGGGGCTTGACGCTGTTCTGGCCGGGGTGACTTCCCAGGACCCTAATGTCCGGGCCGCCGCGGTAAGCGCCCTGGGCCCCTTTGAAGGGTCCGAAGTGGCTACGGCTATCATTGAGGCGTTTCGGGATTCTTTCTACCGGACCCGTATAGGCGCGGTGCAGGCGGCTGGGACGCGGAAAATGGAAACCGCCGTCCCCTATCTTGCGTACCGGGCTGAACGGGACGATGTTCCCCAGGTAAAGGATGAGGCGATTAAGGCCCTGGGGGCCATAGGAACCCGCGAAGCCGAGGCTGTTCTGGCCTCCTTCTTTGAGGAACGGAAAAATTCGGACCGGATACGTACCCTGGCGGCTGAAATGCTCATACGGGACCATGCCGCAGCCTATGTGGAAAAACTTGTCGCCGAACTGGACGATGCAAAGGAGAGAAAACAGACCGGCCTTTACAACGGGTTCCTCCGGGTGATCGGTTCCGCTAAAGCGCCGTCCCTGGAGGCGGTTACCCGGCGTTTCCTGGCCGCAGGCGGGGTCATCGAGAAGTCCTATGCCTTGGATATGATAGTGAACAACGAATTCCGGGGGCTGCTGGAGGAAGTCCGGGTCCTGACGGACCCGAAAAACGGGACCCTCGCCCGCAAAGCCCAGGTCACTTTGGAAAAACTGGATCCTTCCGCAAAGCCGGCGGCGGAGAACCCCGGAGATACGGAATCGTAACGTGATTTAATTTGAGGCTGTTTTACCGGACCGCAGCGGCCAAAAGTCCGCACTAACCCGGTTTGAATCCCTCTCAATTATTCAAGCTCCCATAGGCCGGTATTGGTTGCTTGTGCCGTCTCCTCAAGCTTTACAAATTCATCTTTGAACTGAAACGGAAAAGACGTATAAGCCCGGGCGTATCCCTGTTTTATCAACTCAGCGTTAAAGCATACATTGTCTTCTGTATAGACGTAGGCTAAAACCCTGCCATATTGGTCCCGGAGATCCCGGTCAAAGGCCAGATATACCGTCTTCCGGGTCAATGCGGTTTTGGTATAGCCGCTGGCCTCTTTTCCAAATTGCTCAACTTCTTTGTTGGGATGTACTGTTTCGGGAGTGTCCACCCCCAGGAACCGGATGCGTTCACTCGTTTCTAATTCTTCCGGAGGGTCCTCAATGGCCACATCAATGGTATCTCCATCGATTACTCTGGTTACATACGCCTTGGTGAGAGCCGATATGTGGACTTCCCCGGATGCGGCAATAGTATGGGTGTCTACCCGGTACCGTTCTGCCCGCCGGGTTGGATTTTCGTCCTTATTGCAGGCAAAAAGAAAGAACAGGCTTGTTATAACGATCAATAACTTTTTCATCCGGTTATCCTCCGTTTGTTTTGCCGCGCATCTTTATTAAACGCGGGTTTTTTAAAAATGCTTTCCCACGTAACCTTCACTTAATAGAGTATTAGCCTTTTCTTTTCAAGGGGTTCCAAATTTTTTGGGAACCTGTTTAGAAGATTTTTGGATTTTACTGCCGGCCTTGGAATTACTTTCACGCTTGAAAAAATTCTTGTTTTGGTCAATAGTATGGGACATGACCAAACCTGAGTATATCCGTAATTTTTGTATCATCGCCCACATTGACCACGGAAAGTCCACGCTGGCGGACCGGCTTATTCAAAAAGGGCGCTTGGTGGAGGACCGGAATTTTCAGGATCAGATACTGGATAA
>JAISOQ010000222.1 GCA_031275515.1 Treponema sp.
CTGAGGGAGCGCAGGGTAATCAGGCCGAATACCAGGGATATGAAGGCCAGGACGGCTACGGTCGGCAGCCAGCCCGCGGAAAAGGAAAACCCAAGGGCCGCAAAAGCCCCGGGCAATACCGCGGGAAGCACATTGCCCAGGCAGATGCCGCCGGTGTTGATCAGGGAACTTAAACCGCGGATCCGGGTGCGCTCATCGTAATCCTCGGTAATCTCCGCGACAACCGCGTAGTAGGGAATGGTATAGGTCGTATAGCTCAGCCAAAAGACGATGGTGACAAGCACATAGTAAACAAACTTGATCCCCCCGGAAGTTTCTCCGGGAAAAGTAACAAACGCGGCCACAGAGCAAAGGGCCAGGGGAAAGAGGGCCCGTGCCATAAACCTGCGCTTGTCCGCCCCGGGCCGGTCGGATAAAAAGCCGAGCACAGGATCGGCCACCGCGTCCAGAAATACGGAGATCAGGCTTACCGTACCGGCCAGGGCCGGCTTCAGCCCCGCCACGGAAGTCAGGAAAACCAAATAATAGGTAAAGTACATATTGTAGATTAGAGATTCGGTGATGATCCCCGACGCGTATCCCAAGGTCCGCCTGCTGCCGAGGGTGTATTTCTTTTCCATAACTATTCCTCCTATTCCGGCCGCGAATTTAAAAGGGCAAAGCTCTTTTTATTGTCCCTGTACAGGGACTTGAACACCAGGTAATTCCGGTCATGGACAAGTTTATTTTCCTTTATCGGGGTGTAGGCCGTGTAGGGGGGGAGCAGGGTTTTGGCATCTTCGATGGAGGGTATCTTGCCCAGCCCCGCGGCGATCACTATGGCCGCGCCAAAGGAACCGGAATTCTGGGGATTGGGCAGGACCAGGACCCTGCGGCCCAGAACGTCCGCCAGGATCTGGCAGATCACCGAAGACAGGGCGCCGCCGCCGGAGACCATGACGCTGTCCGAAATTTTTACCCGCTTCTCTTCCGCCTCCAGCGCCAGACGGCAATGGTAGCAGATCCCTTCAATAACAGCTCGGATAAGGGCGGACTTGCCGGTCTCCAGGCCGATGTTGAAAAATATCCCCCGGGCGTTGGGGTCCTCAAAGGGGCAGCGGTTGCCGTGAAGCCAGGGGGTAAATATAACGCCCCCGCTCCCTGCGGGAACGCGGCTTACCACTTCGCAGAGGTAGTCGTAGAGGTTCATGTAGACCTTTTCAAGGGATTCGGTGACGTTCTTTTTTTCGAGGTATATCCCAATCTCGTCCAGGGCAAGGTGATCTTTGACCCACTCAAGGCACTTGGCCGCGGTTTCGATCTCCGCAAAATAATGGAACCGGCCCGGCTGGGGCCCGATAATAGACGCAATCCGGGAATCTATGTCCAGAATCTGCCTGTCTATGAGGGTGGACACCCAGCCCGAGGTTCCAAGGTACACATAGGTATCCCCCAGCTCAGTGGCGCCGGTCCCCACGCCGATAAGGACCGCGTCCCCCCCTCCCCCGTATACCGGAGCGCCCTCTTTAAGGCCCAATTGTTCCGCGGCCCGGGATCCAAGGCGCCCCGCGGAATCGCTTGATTTGATGAGGGGCGGCAGGTGGTCCGGATTTACCCCGAGCATTTTACAGATCGGAGGGCACCAGCCCTCTTTGCCGGGACGCACGTCGTACA
The DNA here is from genome assembly GCA_031275515.1 of Treponema sp. Taxonomy (GTDB): domain Bacteria; phylum Spirochaetota; class Spirochaetia; order Treponematales; family Breznakiellaceae; genus JAIRLK01. The sequence goes on from JAISOQ010000222.1 coordinate 1,654, forward strand.
ACATAGTGGCATAGGCGGAATCATGGGTCATGCACATGTTTCCCGTCATGCGGGCAATAAGATATTCCTTGGCGTCCAGCCATTTGCAGACCCGGCTGAAATTTTCCGGCTCGTTTTCCCTGACCCAGTTGTACTTCCACACGGGGTCCTTGACGCTGGCGGCCATCGCCTTGGTAAAGGCCAGGGAAACAAGCAGTTTTCTTACGTTGAGGCCGCCTATGGCGAAACCGCCGCTTATGCCCTTTGCGTGCTGGCGCTGGGCCCGGGAGTCAAGGTAGCTCATGGCCCGGCGGACGGGCCTTCCCTCACTGTCCACCAGGACCAGGCACTGCATCTGGGAGCAGAAGGAGAGGGCCTCCACATCTTCCCCCCGGATGCCCGCCTTTTTGATCACTTCCCTGCTTGTCGAGCAGACAGCCTGCCACCATTCCTCCGGGTCCTGCTCAACCCCGCCGTTTTCCAGCGTATACAGGCCGTATCCGGCATAGGCGCTTTCCGCCAGTTCCAGCTTGCCGCTAATGCTGAACAGACAGGTTTTTAGGCCCGTGGTTCCCACGTCATAGGTTAAAGCGTACATGACCTCGTACCCCCTTTGCCGTTATCCGAAAGTCCGGTTTAACAGGCCGAATGCCGGGTTTATGTTGGGCGCATCCGGCGCTACGCACCGGACCGGGCTTTCCGGGGCTCCGCGCGTCCGCGCTCCGGCCGCCGCGTTGCGGCGTCTGCGCAGACCCTCCGGGTCTGACCGCCCCTGTGGGGCGACACCCCTCCAATCCCTTGCGCGGCAACCTTTTGTCAATCATAAACCGGCAAATGTAAAATTACTGTGCGGAAAAAGCCGCCCTTATAAATTTCAAAAAATTTTTTATCACATCCTCGTCCCTGCGAAACACGCCCTTGCCGGCATAGACCATAAAGCGTTCCTGATAGTATTCACAGGCATAGGAAAATTGCAGCATCACAAAAAGGTTGTCCAAAAAACAGGCAAAGAGCTTTGGATCGGCGTCCCGGCGGATACTGCCGTTTTTCTGTCCCTGGCGGATAAGCGCGGTGTAGGCACGGGCGGAAACGCCTTCCAGATCCCTCGACAAACGCCTTGCCAGGGGCGAATTACCCTCCGCGGCGATTTCGTTATAAAGGCGTATAAGCTCCGCGTTCTGCCGGGAATGCCGCTGTATAAGCCGGGCGATCCTTTCCGCCTTGGAAAAAAGATCCCCCTCCGAGCGGAGAACATCCTTCAGGACATCTTCCAGGGCATTAATGCCCAGCCGGATGCAGGATAAAAAAAAATTTTCTTTTGATGAAAAATATTTATAAAGGGAACCTACACTGATCCCCGCTTTTTTTGCGATGCTGCCGACGCTCGCCTGATCAAAACCTTTATTGGCAAACTCGGCTGTGGCGGCGGCAATGATGCGGGAACGTTTGTCCGCGGAGATTCTGTTAAAGGCTTCCTTGTGAAATGAACCGGTCATTAAGAACAGGATACGTCGGAACGGGAAAAAACACAAGCGTTCGGCGTCTGCGCAGACCCTCCGGGTCTGACCGCCCCTGTGAGGCGACACCCCTCCAATCCCTTGCGCGGCTAACGCCCAATGGAGGCTAAGCTTGACCCAAAAAATTTGATGAGAAGAATTCATTTTCCCATTTTTTTGTAATTTTTTTGCATCTTAATTGAAGCAAAACGCCGAGTCAGACCCCTATTATTTATATGAGGAAATTACGTGTACTCCAACAGGGTGTTTGGTACGAAATCCGCACCCTCATCAACAACCGGGAACTCCTGTTCCGGGAAAAAAAGGCCCGGGAGATTTTTCGCCGGGTGTTTCGGGAGACGAAGCAGAGGTTTGCCTTCGAGATTCAGGGGCTGCGATTTGAAGGCAATCTGCTTACGTTTTATATCAGGCCGGAAGACGGGCTGCAGCTTCCCCAAATAATGCAGTGGATGAAGCAGACCTTCGCGCAGCGGTACAACCGGGCGATGGGAAGGACGGGGCACATCTGGGGGGACCGGTACTGGTCGCGGATACTGGAAGGCGAACCGCCGGAAGAAGAAACCGGCGGGCGCGCGGCGGTCTCGAATACCGGGGTCAGACCCCCTAATGGGAAAAACGAAGGGCCCCCCGGTTTTTCGCCCATTCCCCCCCGTCCAGCCGCCCCCGCACCCGACTAAGCGGCGGTAAGCCGCCGCCTTAGCCCCGCATCAACCACCTTTCCCGCCCTGGGCCGAAGCGTTCGGGGGAAAGATCCGCCCTGATCCGGACAATGAAGCTGAACTGCGGGTCAAGCCGGGGTGCGGGGAAAGGGCTGTGGGCGTTATACGGAAACCAGAAGTTTATACAAAGCTATTGCACAAAATCTCCAAAAATACTACATTATTTCCATGTTTGCGACATCGGCAGCCAACAAGACAGAACACGCCCCCCTCCCGGAGTTTGCGGAGCAAACTCCAAGGCGAAACCTGCGGTTTCGTCTCGGCTCCCATTATACTCTAACAAAACGTCATCGTGTCAAGTACTTAGCGCCTGTATTCCCGCTTTTTTGTGAAGACGAACTGAAAGTTTGTCCGTTTCCCCCGTTTTTTTGGCAAAAACAACTCATCTGTTGGCTGATTCAGCGCGCCCGGGGGCTGATTCAAGTTCACCGTTGGCAGATTCAACGCAGCCGTTGGCTGATTCAAGTTGAATCTGCCTGAAAAATATAGACAAGGAGGACATGTATCTCTAAATCGACCGACTGGCTTCCCAACAGCAGGGACGCCATACTGGCAATGGCCGGCGACTGGATTTCAGTTTGTACCGTCAAAAAAACCGCATGGAATATCCCCGACGCGGTCATAACGGAACTCACTACGCTCAGGGGAAGCCTTTGAGGCCCTGACTGCCGCCATGAGGGATTTTAAGAGGTGCTACTTCCTCTCTCCGCCGCTGACCGAATCCGACATCATCAGCCTGGGCCTCAAGCCCCGCGACACGACGCCCACCCCCGGCGGCAAGCCCAGGGCGGAAGCTACAGTGGAAAATTATCTGGTGGGGCGGCACGAGCTGGGCATCAAAATCGTCTACGTTACCGGCAGCCCCAACGATCCGGCTAACAAGGGCTACCGTATCTGGTACAGCGTCGTCGCCCCCGGCGAAACGCCGCCGGCGGACCCGGAGGAGCTGCGCGGGTCTTTTTTCACCAAGCGGAAAAAAGATGTGATCGAGTTTAATTTTGGGGACAGCGGGAAGACGGCGTATTTTGCCGCGCATGTAGAGAACGACGGCAAGAAGGGACCTTGGGGGCCGATGGTGAGCGTGCTTATTCCGTGAGGGGAGAGAAGAGGGAAGAGTGAGGAGTGCGGGAAAACCAGACAGGGTACGGAAAATCACTCTCTACTCTCTACTCTCTACTCTCTACTCTCTTCACTCTTCACTCCCTACTCCACACTCTCTTCACTCTTACTTGTTATCTGTTATCTGAATTAAGGAGTATCCATGAAAAAGCATATATCAATCGCAGCTGCGGCAATTGTTCTTGCCGCGCTCACGGCCTGCGCCACCACGGGCGGGGGCGGGGAGGGCCTTTCCCTTGATGAGGCCATAGAGCGATCCGCGGCGGAGCTTGC
>JAISOQ010000240.1 GCA_031275515.1 Treponema sp.
GAGAAAAGGCATACGATTTTCCAAAGACCAACGCATGCACAAAATCGTTATAGCTCTGATTATTAACTTTTGGTTTTTTCAGAGAATTATTTGGTAAACAACATCTTTCGCCCACTACCCGCTTCCGGTACCAGGGAAGGTATTCGGAGAGATGGCCGTTGCTCTCCGTACTGTAATAGCCGAAGCGTTCCAGAATATCGATCCGTACTTTCTCCTGAACGCGGTAGGCCGGGTGGCGGCGGAAACCCTCAAGGAGCTTCCCCCGCATATCCTTTCCTTTATGCCTGACCTGTATATACCACGTCTGATGGTTGATCCCCGCGCAGATGATGTCAAGTTCCGCTGCGGGAACTCCCAACACCTCTGCGATCTGCTTATGACCGTGCTGTACCCCGTGGCAGAGACCCAAAGTCCGTACCCCGCCGTAAGTATTGGCGGCCCAGGTATTCATCGCATTAGGGTTCGTATAGTTGAGAAAAAGAGCGTCCGGTTCGGCTGCTTCCCGGATGTCCTTACAAATGTCCAGAATAACCGGAATCGTCCGCTGTCCATACATGATCCCGCCGGCGCAGAGGGTATCCCCAACGCACTGATCCACCCCATACTTGAGGGGGATCTCCACATCCAGGGCAAAGGCGTCAAGTCCGCCCACCCGGATAAAGGAAAAAACATAGTTTGCCCCCTTGAGGGACTCCCGCCGGTCCGTAGTCCTGGTCAGCCGGACGTGAGACAACCCATTGGCTTTAATATCCCGTTCCAGTATCTGAAAGATCCTGTCCAGATTGGCGTCATCAATATCCATGAGGGACAGCTCAGTATTCCGCAGTTCCGGAACGGAGAGTATGTCGGTAACTATCTTTCTGGTAAACCCAACGCTTCCCGCGCCTATCAAGGCAATCTTCATCATAAAATTTCCTGTTTTTCAGAATACCACGCCTTTTTTAATACTGAAATATGACGGATGTGCTTTTTATAGCACAAATAAACTTTTTTGTTCCCCCGTCAAGATTTATATGCTATACTTAGAGCTATTCGGAAACTTCAATATTCCCCATGCAGGCGACAGGCGGGCATATTACAGACCGTCTCATCAGGTCAGCGTAACCGGGATAAACAATTTAGAGGCTGCTTTATGAAGTACGATTTTTCCGCCCTTCCCTTTATCCGCGTACTCTCCCAGTATCCAAACCGGAAGTACCCGCTCCATATATTGACGAGCCTTTCGGGTCACAGCAGGGAAACTGAATCCAGCTATTATAACGACGAAAAAAACCAGGACCTTCCTCCCTATGCGGTGTGGCAGTACACCATAAACGGCAAAGGGCGGCTCGACGGTAAAGGGCGGAGCAGGGATATTCCGCCAGGATCTCTGATGATCCTGACGATCCCCGGTTCCCAAGCCTACTACCTGCCGGGGGATTCGGACCTCTGGGAATTTGTGTTTATGGTACTGATAGGCCGGGAGGCAATCCGCATTACCCGGATGATCGAACAACGTTTGGGAAACCTGATAGCCGCCGGATTAATCCCCAGAACCCTTGAATTCCTCTGTGAAACCCTCCAAAAATTTTTCCAGGAAGAGATCAAAGACCCTTTTATTAATTCCTCCTATACCTACCGCTTATGCATGCTGCTTCTTGAAGAAACAGAAGATTCTTCGGAGACCGGCAACAGGCAATCTTTTGAAAGGCTGAAAATATTTCTGCGGGAAAACATCCGCCGGGATATTTTAGTGGAAGAAATGGCTGAATTTATGCGCCTCTCCCGATCCCATTTTACCCGAATTTTCAGCAGCGCTATGGGGATGAGCCCCCGGCTGTACCTGGAGGATCTGCGGCTAAAAACCGCCGCAGACATTCTCCTCAAAGAAGATGTAAGCGTCAAAGAGGCCGCCTGCCGGTGCGGTATTTACGACGTCAACTATTTCTGCCGGCTCTTCAAGAAACGCCACGGCATATCCCCCGGAAAGTACCGGCTCGGAGCCGCCGGTCCGCTGTTTCCGTTCCACCCTGTAACAGAATAGCCCGCATCTGCCCGCAGGGGCGGATTTTACGGATCGGGAAGAAGGAAAACACCGATATAGGCGGGCTGGGAATAAAAGGGGCGATAGTCTGTAAGATTTTGCCCTGCCGATACGATATACATGGAAACGTAGGTATACCGGGACCCCGAAACCGCCTTATCCGCCACGTCAGTATTAACGGGCGCCGAACTGGTGCTGACGCTGCTGTTTAATTCACCGGTATTAAGGAAAGACCGGTCGTTAGGTTTAATCTCAAAGACTTCACCCAGACGCTCCCGGCCGGTAGTACGCCAGAGAACGTATTCTGCACCGCCGATCTCTATAGTTGGCCGTCCATTTCCTTGAGAAAAATCTATTACTATGCGCTGCCCCATAGCTGAACTTGATAATAAATTATTAAGGTCCAGGGGGGATTCCGTATAAAGGGAATAATACTTCCGGTTTGAAAAAAGCGTATCAATTTGTGTTGAAACGGAGGTATTATCGGTGTTGATATAGGGTAAAAAAGTATTGTAGTCCTGAGCCAGAGTTGAATTAATCGTATTCATCGTATTCGTATCGGATATAGTACTCACTATAGGCACATCGCTTACATATATCCGGTAGTAGATTGCGAAGTGAGTGAACTGCTGGGAGCTGACATACGGCAGAAGGATCGTAGCCTGGGTATTCAATTCCCAGCTTATATTACTCTCCCGAACCGGTTCAAGATACGGGTACTCCTCGATACCGCAGGCGGCAAGTAACAGTAAACCGAGTACAACGGCAAAAAACGCCGCCGGTTTTTTTAAGAATTCAGTCCGGAAAGCGCAATGATTCTGCTGTTTGCCAGATTTATCCATATTGTCTCGCCAGGCCATTTTTCGATGAGCGTCCGGTATGCCTCAAGAGCGGTTTCCGTGTCCTTCTGTTCTTCCCGAAGCCTTCCTATGGCAAACTGCGCTTTGGCCGCCTGGGGGAAGAAATCCGCGTACACCAGGGCTTCGGTATAATGCGCAATGGCGCTCTCAATATTCCCGCCTTCTTCGGCGGCAACCGCCGCGTTGAACAGGGCCACCGGAACAAGATAGGTCTTACCCCCCAGGCGGGCGGCTTGTACCCAGGCGTTTTCCGCTTCCTGCCAGTTCTTCCGGTCCGCATGGATGGACGCCGCCAGCATAAAGGCGCGGACACCGGGATACCCGGAAGCCCTGCCGGCATAGGCGGAAATCTCGTCAAGCAGCGTTTTTACTTCTTCTTCCTTAGCAGGCTCGTTGATATCAAACCTGATCTCTTCATACCTGTCGTCGAAGGCCTCAACTGTTTTTATTGCCTTTGCCGTCAGCGCATCCCGGATGGACAGCCCGGCGGCAAGGCCAATAAGGAGAACAATAATAACGATTCCCCCTGTAATGATGATCTTTCGATTCTTTTGAATGCCGTCGACCACCAATTCACTGATGCTCGGCTTTTCGGCCTTCTGTTCCGTTGTCATGCCTGATTCTCCTTGGGGTTCACCAAACCTAATTCTTTTATCAGCCTGGACAGGTATGTCCTCTGTATATCCAGCACTTTCGCTGTTTCTGTCTGGTTCCAGTTGTTTTCTTCCAGAACCTTTTGAATGAAATGGGCCTTGAACACCGTAATAGCGCTTTTCAAATCCCGGCTCCCCTCCCCTGCCTGCACCTGGGGGGCCGGGCCGGAATTAAGAAAGAGATCCTCCCGGCCTATCCATTCGCTGCTGCCGATAATGCAGGCCCGCTCGACACAGTTTTCCAGTTCCCGGACATTCCCGGGCCAGGAATAAGCCAGCAGAGATTCCATAGCTTCATTAGAAAAACCCTTGAGCTGCTTCTTGTTTTTTTTACAGGTCTGCTCAAAAAAGAAGTTAGCCAGTTCAGGAATATCCTCCGGGCGCTGCCGCAAGGGCGGTATATAGAGGGGCAATACATTTAAGCGGTAGTAAAGATCCCTTCTGAATTCCCCCCGTTCCACCTGGGCTTCTATGTCCCTGTTGGTGGCCGCCAGAATTCTGACATCCACCGTGACCGATATATCGGAACCGACCTTTTCAAAGGTTCTCTGCTGAATGACCCTCAAAAGTTTTGCCTGAAGCGGCAGGGGGAGATCCCCTATCTCATCAAGGAAGATAGTGCCGCCGTTGGCCATCTCAAACCGTCCGCGCCGGGTCTGAATGGCGTCGGTAAAGGCCCCTTTCACATGGCCGAAAAGCTCGCTTTCCAGGAGCCCTTCCGGCAGGGCCGCGCAATTTACCCGGACAAAGGGCTGGGTATTCCGGGCGCTGCGGGCATGTATCTGCTCGGCAAAGAGTTCCTTCCCCACCCCGCTCTCTCCCAGGATAAGCACCGATGAATCGGTTTTTGCAATCCGATCTATGAGATTTATAATGGACAAAATGAGCGGACTTTTGGCCACAAAAGTATGATACCCCTGATCGGTTTTAAGCTGATCCTGGAGCAATTGAATGGTGTCCTGGGCCTTCTCAAAACTTTGGGCGTTCTGAATAGTTATCGCCGCCTGGTTTGCAAAAATTTCGAGCCATTCAAGATCATCCTGGGTAAAATACTTGCCGTTCTTTTTATTGATAAGCTCAATGACCCCTATGCACTTATCCTTAATCCGCATAGGGACGGCCATCATGGTCTTAGAGGAATAACCTATCTGCTTTCCAATAGACTGAAGATGCCGTTTGTCGCTTTCCACATCGTTGACCAAAAGCGACTTATTATGCTGGGCGACCCAGCCGGCTATGCCCTCCCCTATTTTAACCGTAAATTTCTTTACATCCGGACCTTTAATCCCCAGGGCAACTTCAAAGTAAAGTTCATTGGTCTTCTCGTTGACCAGAAGCAGACTTGAAGACTCGCCTTCACTCAACCGGGTTGCCGAATCGACGATCTGAGTCAAAAGGGCATGGACATCCGAATAATTCGAATTGATAAGATTGTTAATCTCAATCAGGGTATTGAATTTTTGGATATCAATGGTTGACAGCATACCATACGGTCTTCTAGCTCTCGCCGAAAGCATCCCTGTCGGGAGTACCTTTAGATTTTAAGAAATCTCCCAAGGTGAAGGTGGAACCATCCGATTCTTCCGCCGCCATATAACGGGAAATCTCGTCCCGCTGAACTTTCTTCTGATAGTCCCGGATGGAGAAAGCGACTTTCTGCTTATCCCCTTGAATTTCAAGGATTACCGCCTTTACTTTATCTCCTACATGGTATTTCCTCAAGGCGTCGTCGGGATTTTCCTCCCTGTTTTCCGGCAGGTTCGACTTGTGGACGAGCCCTTCAATGCCTCCGGGAACCCGCACAAAAAGACCGAAATCAGTGATAGAAGAAACTTCCCCTTCCACCAGGGACCCGCTTTTATAGGTTGCCGCGAAGTTCTGCCAGGGGTCTTCCTCAAGCTGTTTAATGCCCAGCCTGATGTTCCGGTCGCCGCGATCCACCCCGATGACGATCACTTCCACTTCCTGACCGGCGGAAAGCTCGCTGCCGGGATGTTTGATCTTCTTGGTCCAGGAAATGTCATCCCCGTGGAGGAAGCCGTCTATACCTTCTTCCAGCTCAATAAAAGCGCCGGCGTTGGTGAGCTTGGTCACCTTCCTCTTGATCCTGGTTCCAACGGGATATTTCTCTCCAACACTGTCCCAGGGATTGACCGAAACCTGCTTAAGCCCCAGAGATACCCGGCCAACAGAAAGATCGTACCCCAGGATCATGCACTCGACTTCATCCCCTATGGACAGGACTTCTTCGGGTTTCTGTATCTTCTTCACCCAGGAGAATTCCGAGATGTGGGCAAGGCCTTCAATACCTTCCTCAAGCTCTATAAAGGCGCCGAAATCGGTCAATTTGGTCACCCTGCCCTTCACAATGTCGTTGACGTGGTATTTTTCCTCAAAGTGGACCCAGGGATCGTCGGAAAAATGTTTGAGAGACAGGTTGATCCGCTTTTCCACCGGGTCTATGCGGATCACTTTAAGCCGGATCTCCTGGCCCTTCTTCACAAAATCCTTGGGCCTTGTAACATGCCCCCAGCTCATATCGTTAATATGAAGAAGTCCGTCAAAACCGCCCAGGTCTATAAAAGCGCCGAAAGATGTAAAACTCTTTACGGTCCCCGTTATTTCAGACCCGATTAAGGTTTTTTCGAAGAATTCAGACCGCTTCTTTTCAATTTCTTCTTCAAGCAGCTTCCGGCGGTTTACGACGATATTGACTTTCCCGTCGGAATACAGTCTTTCCACATAGAACAGGGTCTTAACCCCCAGCATTTTTTCCGGTTTATCAACCTTCTGAGCGTCCGCCTGGCTGATAGGCAGGAAGGCGTGGACCCCGGATCCCAGGTTGACGTCATAGCCCCCCTTAACGAGTTTCTCGACAGTCCCTTCCACACCGGTATGATCCTGAAATGCCTGACGGAGGTTCTTCCAAAAAAGTTTAACATCCGCTTTTTGCTTGGAAACGATTACTTCCCCATACTTGTTTTCCTTGGCGACAAGAATCACCGAAACCATATCCCCGACTTTCGGGATTTCCGTAAATTCCGCGATGGGGATCTTCCCCTCCGACTTATAACCCACGTCGATAAATACCTGATCCTGCGTAACCTGAATAACCTGGCCGTTAATCAGCTGGCCTTCTTCAAGCTGTTCGAGGGATTTAAGATACTGTTCCTGTAATTGTGTCTGGATATTCTCTGAAGAATTTTTTGCCTCATCCAACGGATTGGTGTCCGATTCCACTTCCATCTGCCCCATGGTTGATCCTTCTATCTGTATTTTCTCTATCAATCTCTCATAAACTTGCTCAATGGTCAAGCCCGATGTATCCAAATATGTTACTCCGGGAGCGATTTTCAAGCTCCCTTCTTCCTTATTTTGGTCTATTGTATCCCGTTCTTCAATAGCCTTTTGAATTTCCCCAAGACTAAGCCGGGAAACCCCCTGGTCATGGCGCCGCCTGGCCCGCTCAGACGCGGAGGCGTCCAGGTAAAAGCGGTATTCCGCCTGGGGAAACACCACGGTCGTCATGTCCCGCCCTTCTACCACAACATTGATCCCCCGGGCAATGCGGCGTATGAGATCGTTTACCACATGCCGGATGGGTACTATTGCTGACAAAGGGGGGCTGAACCGGTCGATTTCGTCGGTATGCAGGAGAGATGTCACGTTTTCCCCCTCAAGAAACACATCATCCCCGCGGTACTCAATGGCCGCCTGTTGAGCGTATTCCAGCGCCTTTTCGGGGTCCGCCGGATCTATTCCCCGCCTGAGGCATCCCAAGGTGATGCCCCGGTACAGATTCCCCGAATTGATGTAGGTAAACGCCCCATCGGAAAGTTTCAGCCCCCTGACCAAAAGTTTCGCAATGCTGCTCTTCCCGGATCCCGCCGGCCCGTCAATAGCGATAACCAAATTCTTACTCCTTATTCCTAAAGTATCGTATCCTGCCGCTTCTTCCTAATCCCTCTATCTCCGCTGCTGTCAGGGGCCGCGATTCCCCCGGACGCAATTCTCCGATACGAACCGGACCTATCCGAACCCGGTGGAGTTTCTCCGGGTGCAGATGGAAATGGGAAAAAACCCGCCGGATTTCGCGGTTTTTCCCTTCAATGAGCACTATCCTCAGGGTCCGGCTGCCCTGGCGCTCTATGCTGCGGGCCTGGTAACGGACGCCTTCAATGACCACTCCCCGGCTAAAGGCTTCCGGAACCTCATCGGGTATATGGCCCGAGGCTTCCACAAAGTATTCTTTCTCGATCTCCCGGCTGGGATGGCTAATGGCGGCGGCAAAATCCCCGTCGTTCGTAAAAAGGATCAGCCCCGAAGACCGGTAGTCAAGACGGCCCACCGTATAAAGCCGTTCCGTAATATCTTTAGGGAGGAGATCCAGGGCCAGGGCCCTTCCCTGGGGATCAAACGCGCTGCACAGGTACAGGGGCGGCTTATACAGGGCTATGTACCGGCGCCGGGCCTCGATTTTAGCCGGAAGGCCGTCAAGGCGCACTTCGTCGCCGGGGCCTACCTTCGCCCCCAGTTCCGTCACCTTCCTGCCGTTAACCTCCACGCGGCCGGAAACGATGAACCGTTCCGAGGCCCGGCGGGAGGCCGCGCCGGCGTGGGCAAGGTACACCTGGAGGCGCATCGTTTTTCCGCCCCCCTCCCCCGGCAAGGGCATTTCCGCCCCTTCCCCGGGAAAGGAGCCGGCCTTATTCGTCTCCGGTAAGCTCAAACCGGTCATTCTCCATTTCGTTTAGTTTAGGCAGATCCGAGATGCTTTCCAGCCGGAAAAATTTCAGGAAATCCCGGGTAGTACCGTATTGTATCGGCCTTCCCGGGGCGTCTTTCTTGCCGGTTTCCCGGACAAGGTTCTTTTCCAAAAGCAGGCGTATCATGGTATCCGCCTGTACCCCCCGGATTTGTTCGATTTCGCTCCTGGTTATGGGCTGCTTATAGGCGATGATCGAAAGGGTTTCCAGGGCGGCTTTAGACAATTTGGACTCGTTCTTCTTACCGTACCGTTCCCTGAGATTATCCCAATACTCTTTCTTGGGAGAAATCATCACCCCCCCGCCTATACGGGACAGTTCCACTCCCGAAACCTCCTGGGCATACCGTTCGCCCAGGTTCTCCAGGGCTTTGGCCACCACATCCCTGGAAAGCCCGGAAATACGGGATATAACGGCTTCGTCCAGCGGATCGGCTTCAAGGTAGAGTATAGCTTCGACCAGGGCGGTTTCTTTTTCCAGGGATACTTCCATTTAAACGCCCTCTCCTGGTACAGGAGGAACGGCAGGTTCTGCCGGAGGCGAGTCTGCCGCCCGGGAACGGATCACAATGTCCCCAAACATACGGTTCTGGAAAATGAGGATCATCCGAAATTTTACAGCCTCCAAAACAGCAAGAAAGGCGCATATAATATCCATGATTGAACCGTTCCGTACCACAAGGTCTGTAAAGTAACATTCCCCCCGGGTTTCAAGATGCTCCGTCATAAGGGCTATCTTTTCATTGACCGAAACTTCCTCGTAAAGATCCATGATGCGTTCGTCCGAAAGGTTATTCATGAGGTTGGAAAAGGTCTTGAGGAGGTCCCAAACATCGACCTTTTCCCACAACTCTTCATCTGTAAACGGCAAGGGCCGCTGGAGCTTTTTTCGCTCAATGACCCATTCGGCTTCCCGCTCTTTCTCTTCCATCAGTTCGGAGAGCTTTTTGAATTTCTGATACTCTATCAGTTTTTCTACCAGTTCCTGCCGGGGATCTTCAATATCATCCTCAATGGCTACTTCTACCGGCAGGAGCATTCTGGATTTGATATACAATAACGCCGCCGCCAGGGTATGGAATTCAGTCAGGTCTTCCAGATCGAGTTCCGTAGCATAACTCAAATAACTTAGATACTGTTCAGTTATCTGGGCTATAGGAATGTCATAAATGTTAACCTCGTTTTTTTTTATTAAAAAGAGCAAAAGATCCAAAGGACCCTCAAATTCCTTTACCCTGAAACTGCGGCGGGCGCTGGCATGTATGGTTTCCATTTCTCCCTATTATAGCCGTCATGACCCGGTGAGTAAATACCCCGCCGGGTCTGCGGCAGGGGGAGAAAATCTTACGCGCCCCTAAAAAAGCCCGGCGGAAGAGTCGGGATTTTTTCTGGGCCTTCCCACATGCCTGGGTTCCGGCGCCGGCGCGCCTTTGGGACTTGGCCCTTTGGGAACTTCGGGCGGGCCTGCGGCAGGCTGAGGCGGCTGCGGGGCGGCCTGCCTGGGGGAAACCCTTCCGGTAAAAGCAGCATCCGGCGCGGGTTTTGCCCCCAGTAAAACGGGCGCTTTCGGAGCTGGCGCGGATACCTCAGGGGGCGCAAGGGCGGCGGCTTGGGGGGCCGCCTCAGGGGAAGCCTCGTCAGGTTCTGCGGCGGCAGCTTTGGCTTTTCCCGGGGCTTTCTTGTCCTTCTGGGAAACGTCCCGGTCGGGGAACATGATCTTCCGCAGCTTTTCCTCAAATTCCGCCACAAGCTCGGGCCTGGTTTCCAGGAAGGCAATAACATTGTCCCGGCCCTGGCCGATTTTGTCCTCCTTGTAGGAGTACCAGGCGCCCTTTTTATCAATAAGATTGTATTTAATGGCGGCGTCCAGGATACCGCCCATAGCGGACACGCCTTTACCGAACATAATTTCCAATTCAACCTTTCTAAAGGGAGGGGCCACCTTATTTTTCGACACCTTGACCTTGACCCGGTTTCCGACGGCATTCGATTCCCCCTTCTCTATGGTCTCGAATTTACGGACATCAAGCCGGACAGAGGCGTAAAATTTGAGGGCGTTGCCGCCGGTGGTGGTCTCGGGGTTTCCATAGGCTATCCCTATCTTCATTCGGATCTGGTTGATGAAGATGAGGACGGTTCGGGACTTCCCCATAATAGCGGTGAGTTTCCTCAAAGCCTGGCTCATAAGCCGGGCCTGGAGCCCCATGTGGGCGTCCCCCATGTCCCCTTCAATTTCCGCCTGGGGCGTCAGGGCCGCTACAGAGTCCACGACGATGACATCCACCGCCCCTGAACGGACGAGGCTTTCGGCGATTTCCAGGGCCTGTTCGCCGGTATCGGGCTGGGAAATCCACAACTCATCGATGTTTACCCCCAGATTTTTCGCGTAGACGGGATCTAGGGCGTGTTCGGCATCCACAAAGGCGGCGATACCCCCCAGTTTTTGGGCTTCCGCAATGGCGTGCAAAGCCAGCGTAGTCTTTCCCGATGATTCGGGGCCGTAGATCTCGATGATCCGCCCCCGGGGATACCCGCCTATCCCCAATGCTTCGTCCAGCATGATGGACCCCGACGGAATGACATCTATACCCGCCGCGCTGGAATGGGTACCCAGTTTCATCAGAGAACCCGCGCCAAACTGCTTTTCAATCTGGAGCCTGGCCGCTTCCAGGGCCTTTATCTTCTCTTCACCCGTTGCCAGAGGATTCCCTCTGGTTTTTTCTTCACTTGCTTTTGCCACACCCTACCTCCTCCTTAATATACTGCATATCCATATATATAAGGCAATGATCCGCGTACTGCTTCTATAATATTGCTTTATATCGTAACAAATAAATGAATAAATAAATACCCGTCCGGGGGCGCATTAAAATTCTTAGGGATCGGCTGCCAGGGGTTTCGTTTGATCGGTAAATCCCGATAGGAACAATAATTGTTCAAGATACTCAAAACTGTGCGGGTATTTGACTATATGGCGAACGCAGGAGACGCGAAATCGCTGATTGTGCGCCCCTCGGCTTCAGCGCATTTTAACCAGCCGGAAGAAGAACGGCAGGCAGCCGGCGTGTTTGAAGACGGGCTTAGGTTTTCGGCAGGCCTCGAAGATATTATCGCCGATCTAAAACAGGCCCTGGACAGCATTCCTGTATAATTAAGAAGGGGAAGGGACGCCTCAAGTCCCGGCGAACCGAGAAGCGGGTTCCAAGGTTCAATGCCAAATCTTTTAAATACAAAATTGCTGCCGGGGTATCCAGGGCAGCAACATTTACTCGCCGAATAACAGGGCCTGTACAATAGTTTGTGTAAATACTCAAAACAGGGTAGAAATACCAGGGGGTAAATATGACTAAGGCAAAGGCGCGAAAGAAGCATGAACGGGACCAGTGGGACGAACTGCTGG
>JAISOQ010000256.1 GCA_031275515.1 Treponema sp.
GCAAGTCCGTCGATAGTAGTTTTATAAGAATCCAGTATCAGCCGATCCGCCGGAGATAACAAGATTTTTGATTTTGCCGCCATTCTATGCTGTAAGCTCCCATGTTCCCATATTACCGCGCTGTCCTTCCGGCGCACTCCGGCAAACTAATCCCGCGATAGCGCTAAAATATGAATTTATTTCAGTATAATACTGAAATTTTTTTTGTCAAGGGAAAATTTCAGTAAGCCGGCGCTGATACACAAAAATGGGTTTGGCGGAAAGAGGGATATTCACGCCTCGGACTGAAACCGTTGAGCCTGTCCCAAAACTAATTGACTGTATGAAGCGCTAAGAGAGGGCTGGGCTTATAGTCAGCGAATGTTTTGAAAAGTATTCAGAGCCTGTTCAATCACCTGGTCCATATCATAATAACGGTATGTACCCAAACGACCGCCAAAGATCACCTGTTTTTCCCCGCGGTCAAGTTCCCGGTATCGCAGGTAAAGCTCCCTGTTTTGTTTGTCTTCAACTGGATAATAGGGCTCCATGCCGGGCCGCCATTCATCGCTGTATTCATAACTCACTACGGTTTCTTTCTGCTTACCGGCTTCAAAATGTTTATGCTCAATAATCCGGGTGTAGGGCGTCAGGGGGTCGGTATAATTCACCACCGCATTGCCCTGGAAGTTTGGCTGTTGCAATACTTGTATATCAAAGCGGATGTGCCGGTATGCCAATGCCCCCAATGAATAGTTAAAATAGGCGTCGATAGGCCCGGTGTAGATCACCCTGCCTGCTGCCCGGTTATAAAATGCCCGATCCTGTAAATAATCCGTTTCAAGGTGCAGTTCAATGCCGCGGAGCATCTTTTCCACCATGGCGGTATAACCATCCACCGGAATACCCTGATATTTTGCGTTAAAGTAATTATTGTCATAGGTAAACCGCAGGGGCAGGCGCTTAATAATAGAAGGCGGCAGTTCCGAACAGGGACGGCCCCACTGTTTTTCCGTATATCCCTTGATGAGCTTTTCGTAAATATCCCGGCCCGCCATGTTTAACGCCTGCTGTTCCAGGTTCTCTGGTTCCGGGATATAACAATCCCGCTGCTGCTGTTTTATAATCTCCCGGGCTTGTTCCGGCGTGGTTACTCCCCACATTTTATTGAAGGTACTCATATTAAAGGGCAGGTTGTATATTTCACCCAGATAGTTGGCAATAGGGCTGTGAACATAATGGTTGAATTCCGCAAATTGCCGGACAAAGGACCAGACGGCGCTGTTATTGGTATGAAAAATATGCGCCCCATAGCGGTGTATGCGGATGCCGTTTTTGGTTTCCGTATAGGCATTGCCGCCGATGTGGGGCCGGCGTTCCAGCACCAGGCATTTTTCCCCGGCATCAGCGGCACACCGGGCAAAGGCCGCGCCAAAAAGCCCCGCTCCTACAATGAGATAGTCATAGCCGCCCTGCATAACGCCTCCGCGGAATTAGTTAAACCCCACCACCTGCCGGGAAAAATAATAGAGCGAAACCGATATGCTGCGTCCGGTATTGCCGGGGAGGTGAACCAGATGTCCCAAAAAACCATGTCGTAGTTTACTGTAGAGCCATTCATTGTTGTCGCGGATATACTGCCAAAGCTCCCGTTTTTTCCGCAGATGTTCCGCGGTCCCTCCCCGGAGCAGCAGGGCCGAGGACGCCAGGGTTACGATTTCCAGGTAATTCAACAAATACCGGCGTTTTCGCTTTCCCTCGATCGTTTCAGGATTAAAGGCGGAAACCATAAGCCGGTTGACAAAAAGCTGCTGATCAATCCGCCGGATCATTACCCCTTCCTGCACCGACTGTCCGGCGCGGCCTATGTGGTACCGGTAAAAATCCACGTTCAAATAATAGAGGGTCCTGGTATAATGCAGGGGAATATAGGCGTAGAGGTTATCAACATAAAAGGTATGTTCCGGTAATTGCAGGCCGCATTCATCCAGGATGCCACGGCGGTAAATTATGGAATGCATTAAAAAATACCGCCCCTTGGGCATATGCCCCAGTTCGGCCCAGGTGAACACCCTCCCCTTGGGCATAACACGGGAATACCGGATGACCATCTTGCGGCGCTTCCCCTCTTTTTCATAAACATAGTTGCTTATCACCACATCGGGGCGGGCGGTTTCGGGAAACCCCTTCAGGGCGCTCAGGATCTGCCGGTAGGCGGTTCCGTCGACCCAGTCATCGCTGTCCACCACTTTGATAAAGGCCCCGCCGGCATTGGCCAGCCCCGCGTTAATCGCCCCGCCGTGGCCGCGGTTTTTCTGGTGGATAACCCGAACCACCTCCGGGTACTGCCGCCGGTAGGCTTCCGCAATGGCGGCGGTTTCGTCGAGGGAACCGTCGTTGACAATAATAATTTCCACATCCGTCCCGCCGGGCAGCAAAGAATCAATACAACGCTTCATATAGTCCTGCGAATTGTAACAGGGGACGATGATGGAAAGGAGCTTCATGGGGCCGGTCCCGGGGGAATGTTTTCTGCCCCTTCCCCGTCAGATTTTTTTGGCTGATTGCGGAAAATAAGCTTGAAGATAGGGAAAAACACCCAAAAGGAGATGGCGGAATTGATAATCATGGTGATAAAATCCGCCAGGGTTTCTCCGGCATTCCCCAGGCCCCGCATCAGGAAGGTATAGAGGGGGGCTTTGTAAATTCCCTGGAAAGCCCCCGCCGCCAGGGTTATGGCGATATAGGCCAGGACATACCAGCAGGCGGCCCGGGATATGGATCCCTTGGATTTGAAAGTGATATTACGCTGGGCAAAAAAATTGATCACCTGGGCTATACCCAGGGTGGTCTGGACCGCCAGAAAATAGGCCAGCCCCCCGCCGGAGCCGTCCGCCGCAATGGGGCCCGCGGGATAGTTAAAGATAAAATATCGGGAACCGTCCAGATTATGGCCCGCCGGGAAAACCTGAAAGGGAATATCAACCAGATTCGTGGCCGCAAAAATCCCCCTTAAAAGCGGCATCAGGAGTACCTGGAACAGGGTAACGCCGTTGGAAAGGATAAAAAAAATCAAGAATTGGGCTATAGCGGGGTGTTTCTCCTTAAAGCGCCCCCAAGCACCTTTAACTATAGATTTTACGCTGCCCATAACCGGCCTCCTTGGGACCTTGATAAAATTGTATCATTAAATTGCCATTTTATAAACAGAGACCTACACGGGGGCGGATAATTTTTGCGCCGTCCCTTTTTCAGCTTTGTTTTTGCGGAACCAGGCCTTTACCAGATTACCGGCTCCTCGAAAAAAATGACCGTTAAAAATGCGCAGTATAGCATCGACCATTTCCATATTAACTGCGCCGGCGGTCATTTTTGCCATGCCCCGGAAGGGCATATTGTAGATGTAGAGGATGTTGAGATCGGGCTTGCCATTTGCCTCGGCCTTGTTTTTTTTGTCCGTCAATATCCGGTAAATCAGCCGTCCCAGGGGGCTTTTGGCATAGAAAAGCTGGGTAAAGGTATCATTCCGTCCCAGCGCTTTGCCGCGATCCCAGGAGCCGGGCGGCAGGGGCCGTCCCAGGAGCTTTTCAAATTCCCCGTCACTTACCCGGCCTATGGTGCCCGCGTAATAATTGGGCAGCGCGGCCCGGTCGTAGATCGCCGGGGCCTTAACTCCCGGTACAAAAACATCGGCCCTCAGGCGAATATCCTCAGCGGATGCCCCCACCTGAATGGTGTAAAGACCTTCCTCAATCTCAAATTGATCGCTTTTTATGTTAAAAAACCGGAAGGCCCTTTCGTCCAGGGAAATGGCGACCCGCCTGGTTTCCCCCGGTTCCAGCTTTACCCGGGCAAAGCCCTTAAGCTCCCGCAGGGGACGGAAAAGGGCGCTGTCCTTCATGCCGATATAGACCTGGGGAACTTCAACGCCGGGCCGCGGGCCGGTATTGGCCAGGGTGAAAGATACTTCGGCGGCGCTTGCTTCAATTTCGGCGTAGGTAAAAGTGGTGTAGGTCAATCCGTAGCCAAAGGGGAAGCGTACCGGGACGCCGGCGGCGCCGTAATACCGGTAACCCACATAGGGGCCCTCCCGGTATTCCGCGGTTTGTTCCCGCCCGGGAAAATAGCGCGCCGTGGGGGTGTCGCCGCAGGAAAAGGGCCAGGTTTCGGCCAGGCGGCCCGAGGGGTTCCCCTTCCCGGCAAGGAGGTCTACCATGGCCCCGGCGCCGGCCTGTCCGCCCAGGTATCCGTGAATCAGGGCCCGGCATTTATCGAGCCAGGGAATTTCCACCGGCGCGCCCCCGGTAAGGACCACCACAATGTTGGGGTTCACCGCGCTTACCGCGTTGAGCAGATCGACCTGATTTTTGTTCACCCCCATATGGGAACGATCCAGGCCTTCGGTTTCGCTGATTTCGTCCAGCCCCATGTAGAAAAGAATGGCGCACCCCCGGCGGGCCAATTCCACCGCAGAAGCGGACAGCGCCGGGTCATCGCCGCCGTGACGGAGGAAGCCCCGGGCATAACCGGCGACATTCAGGCCGGAGGTTTTAAGACATTCCAGGGGGCTGTCCACTTTGAAGGGATTCACCCCCGAAGAGCCGGCGCCCTGATACCGGGGCGTTTCGGCAAAGTCCCCTATAACCAGAACCTCCGTACCCGCGGCGAGGGGCAGTATGTTTTTTTCGTTTTTCAAAAGCACCGCGCAGGACATAGCCGCCCGGCGGGCAAAGGCATGGTGTTCTTCTACATTGATTTCCGGGGGAAGCGCCGGGGCCTGGTTAAGGGTAAAAAGAACCCTGAGGTATTCCTCCAGACGCTCGTCCAGCAGGGATTCGTTGATGCGCCCCGCCCTGACGGCGGCAGCAATTTCCCGGTCGCTGTCCCCGCCGCTGGTGGGCATTTCCAGGTGGTTCCCGGCAATCAGGGCGGCCGCCCGGTCATTGCTCCCCCCCCCAATCGGTTACCACAAAGCCGGAAAAGCCCCACCGGTCCACCAGGGTTTTCCGCAGCAGCCAGGGGGCTTCACTGGCGTAGGTTCCGTTGATCCGGTTGTATGAGGACATGAGGGAAAGGGGCCTGCCCTCGGTAACGGCGATTTCAAAACCGGTCAGGTAGATTTCGTGCAGGGTCCGCTCATCAATAACGGAATCGCTGTGCATCCGCAGGAGTTCCTGGTTATTGGCGGCAAAATGTTTTGGGCAGGCCGCGGTTCCCCGGGACTGGATGCCCCGGATATAGGCCGCCGCCATTTTCCCCGCCAAATAGGGGTCTTCGGAAAAATATTCAAAATTACGTCCGCACAGGGGGGAACGTTTGATGTTCAAGCCCGGCCCCAGGAGGACCCGGACCCCCTGGGCGGCAGCCTCTTCTCCCAGACGGCGGCCCACCTCTTCCCCCAGTTCGGGGTCCCAGGAATTGGCCATGGCGGATGCCGTGGGAAAGCAGGTGGCGGGGAGGCTGGCGTTGAGCCCCAGGTGATCCGCTGCCCCCGCCTGTTTTCGTACCCCATTGGGGCCGTCGGAAAGGTAAAGGGAAGGAATACCCAGGCGTTTAACGGCTTTGGTATAAAACTGGCCGCCCCCGGAAAAAAGGGAAGTCTTTTCTTCAAGGGTCATTTTCCCGATAAGTTCCCGATAATTCATGGTCTGAGTTTCCACGACCGGGAAACCGCATACAGAATATCCTTGCTGGTCCGCAATAAAGCCCTGGTTGCCCAAATGCGGGACGCCGGGTCTTCCGCGGCCTTGAGCAGTTGGGACCCATGCCCCCCGCTTCCCCCGGTCCAGGCTCCCCCCACATCCAGGGAAAGATCGCCCCCGGCGGCAAGCCATTGCAGGGGAATCATGTGTCCGTGGATTGCGGCGTCGGTGATAATCACCCCGGGGAAGCCCCATTCGTCCCGTACAATGCCGGTAAGAATTCCCTCGTGGCCCCCAACCCAGGTATGGCCGATATAATTGAAAGCCGTCATGATGCCCAGGGCGCCGCCTTCCTTTATTGCCAGTTCAAAGGGTTTAAGGTATATTTCCCGAATTGCCTGTTCCGTTGCCCAGGTAAACAGTTTATCCCGGCAGTTTTCCTCCCGCTCGTTCATGGCAAAATGTTTGATAAAGGTGATCATCCCCTTTTCCCGGGCTCCCGCCACTACGGATGCGGCGATTTTCCCCGCCAGGACCCCGTCTTCGCTGTAGTATTCAAAGTTCCGCGCGTTAAAGGGGGTGCGGTGAATATTCATGGAAGGGGCATACCAGCCGTTGTAACCGTAGGCCTGTCCTTCACTGCCCACGCTGATCCCCATGAGCCGCGCCACGTCTTCGTTCCAGGTGGAGGCGATTACTACCGGGGTTGGGTAGGTTACCCCGGCGCCGCTGGCGCCCATCACCGCGCCGGAATAGGTGGTGGCGAAGATGCCGGTGGATCCGTCCGGGGTAAGGGAGCGGGGAATCCCGAGCCGTTCAATGCCGTTGATCTGCCATGCCCCGTTGCCGGCCAAATCGGACATTTCCTTGAGGGTAAGCTGGGACACAAAGGTATCCCACCGGGGGTCCCCATAGGGAACCGTTACCATATCGGCAAGCCTGAGGGGGGCCGCCAAGGTTTGGCTGTGGGCAGGGGCTTCACCGGAAAGGCCCAATTCCGCATCCGTGGGGGCTTTCCAATCGACCAGGGCGTCCAGCGCCGAGGTTCCGGCGGTAAAGTCCGCCGTCCGCGGACCGGTAAACGCCCTGCCGCCGGAGTCCCAGCTTCGGGTCAGATAGTCGTCTATTCCCAGGGCATCGTCCAGGCGGTTAACCGCGGCGGTACGATCAGAAGAGCGTTTGCCGTTTTGCCCGTCTTTGTAAACAATATCCTGTCCCAGGGTCCAGGTTTCGGAGCCGATTTTGGTATGGGCGTCTTTCATCAGCAAAATTTCATAATCCCCCTTTTCCAAAACCCAGCATTGATTGTTCCGGTAATCGTAGGATGCCATGTCTTCCACATTAAAGCTGATGGTATAGTATTCTATGCCGCCCGGAGCGATAAGGTTGGTTTTTTTGAAAGCCGCCAGATTCACCGCGGCCTTTTCGATATTTCCCGTATAGGGCGGACGGTAATACACCTCCAGCACATCTTTCCCTGGACGTTTGCCGGTGTTTTCCACCGATACCCGCAGGGTAACAACGCCGTCATTCACCTGCATGGCCATTATTTCTTCCTTAAAGGTGGTGTAACTTAAGCCATAACCAAAGGGGAACACCACCTCCCGGTAGTTGTAAGACGGGTCCGTGGCGGCCCGGGTTTCGTAGTATTTGTACCCTACATACACCCCTTCCGCGTAATGGTTAAAAAACCCCTGGATGGTTGACGGATATAACACCGTGGTATTAGTCGGCGCCGGTGCGTTTACATAGTGAAAGCTCGTAGGGGCCCAGGTATCATCCGCCCGGCGCTCCTTAAAGTTGTTTGCCGCGGGGGCGCTGAAATTGTTCGCAGCCCAGGTGTCCGCCAGGCGGCCCGAAGGATTCACCGTGCCGTTGAGAATTTTTGCCAGCGATTCCGTTCCCGATTCACCGGGGTAACCAATCCAGAGTATCGCTTTAATTGCCGGATACCGGGCAAGAAAATCGAGTTCCAGGGTATTGGCGGAATTGATCACCAGCGCCACCTTGGAGAATGCGGCGCATACCGCATCGAGCAGCGCGGTCTCTTCGGCGTTTATCCTGAGTTCAGGGCCGGTAAGATCAAAGCCTTCGCCGCCCCCCCGCCCAAGCACCACCAGGGCAGTATCGGAAAAAGACAGGGCGTGATCGATGATGGTTTTGCCGTCCCGGTATAAAGAGGTATTGGCATAGACCGATGCGGGGACTTCGGGGATAACGATATTGTCGGGCTTGTCAATGAACTCCGATGCGCTGCCGTTGGGCGGAACCGCAGCGGGATCGACCGCTATTTTCCCGGTGGCATAAAAATTATAGTACAGGTAAAGCAGATCCTTGTTCAGTTCATAATTGGCCCCTTCAAGAGCTGGTTCCAGTTTGACGCATTTAGTTACATCCGAAGCCGTGGAGCCGCCGCCGTTGTATACCAGTTGTATGGAACGGATACCGAACAGGTTTATCTTTGTTTTTGCTTCCGCCCTGGTTTCAATAGGCAGCAGCGCCCCCTCGTTCTTCAGCAATACAATGCCTTCTTCCGCAATGGTGCGCACCGTATCGCTGGCCGACGAATAGGCCAGCTTCTGCGCGGGCGTATCGGAACGGAAGCGGGAAAGCAGCCAGTAGCCGGACCGGGTGATAACGAACCCATAAAGGGCGGTTATGCCAAGAAGGACCACTATCGTAATGCCGGCGATAAGACCGGTTTTTTTACCCAATGATAAATTTTTGAATTTCATAAACTTTCTCCTCCTGATTAAACGTGTCTTCAGGGTGGTTTTCTTCTGCCCTGCCCTGGTTACTTATTTTAAGAAGCATAACCCGGTATATAAATACCTGTAAATTCCATTTTCGATAAATTGTCAATTTAATTTGAAAATCTGTTATCTTGTACCGGTGAGCCTTGGGGGGGCAGGGGCAGCAAAATCCGCAGAATGAACCAGGCTTCTTCAATGTTAACAGTCATGGAACCGCCGTATTTTTCGGCGGTGTAACGTATACTTTTGAGGCCAAAACCGTGGCTGCCCTTATCGCCTTTGGTGGTGGCGGGAAGGCCGTTTTCCAGCTTGATGTTCCCTTCAAAATAATTTTCAAAACATATCAGGATAAATTTGTTCTGAGAATAAAGGGCGGCCCGGATAAGCCGCTTCTCCGGGTCCTCTGTGGTCAGGACCCCTTCGATGGCATTATCCAGGGCATTGCCGAAGATTGAACAAATATCCATTACATCCATAAAGTTCAAGAGGGTGCCGTCGGCAACGCAGGTCAGGGAGATGTTATTTTTTTTACAAATCATGCCCTGGGCGGCAAGCACCGTATCAAGCACTTCGTTGCCGGTTTTGTTTTGAACTTCATGCTGCTTTATCTCATTGTCTATTTCATCAAGGTACGCCGCCCGTTTTGCCGGGTCCCTTTCGGAGCGGATAACCGCAATCTGATGTTTCATGTCATGGTATCTGCGGTTGATAAGGTCCATGCTTTCCCGGGAGTGCTGGTATTGGGCAAATTGGCGCTGCAATATGCTTTCCATTGCTTTAAGCTCCGATTGAAGCTGCATTTCCCGCCGCTGCTCCTGATGGGCGTAGAGGATAACCAGTCCGCAAAAATCCACCAGGGTACGGATATAAAACAGTTCCGGTATCAGGCGGCTGCTGAAAGGCGTATCGGCGGTTACAAAACTGATATTGCTGATCACAAAGGTCGCCCCGGCGATAAGGACCGCGGCCCATAATTCCCTGTGGCGTACATAGAGCCGCCCTTCTTGTTCCATGTGTCTGCGTTCAAAGAAAAACATGGGGGCGAAAACAACCCAGTATATCAGTATAGTAAACAAGGCCCCTCCGGGGGTAACCGCATTGGTGCGTACAACAAAAAAGTAACAGTATAACTGCCAGCTTAGGGAGGCGGCGAATTCCGCCAGGATAAAGGCGTTTACGCAGCAGTACCCCGCGTCTTGGGGAAAAACGCCGGAATTGAAGCGAATGATGCCGTACATACCGCCGACCGCAGCGATCATGCCGGGCACCCAAAACGCCAGGGGCAGGGCTCCGGCGGCAAGCTGAATCATCCCCAGGCAGGGTAAGCCCAGGGCGATACCCAGGACCATTCGGGAGCCGGAAAACCGTTTTTTTAATATCAGGATATAAACCGTACTGGCAGCCCATTCCGCCAGGGCAGTGTAAAACCGGGGTATATTCGGGAGGACTTCGGCGCTCATTTGCGGCTGCCCCCAAAATAATCCGTCAGAGCCGCCATAAATGCCTTCTTTTTAGGGCGGCTGATGGACAGCCGGTATTTTCCTACCATGACAAAATTGTCCTTCACCTCCGTTACATGGACCATGTTGACGATATAGCCCGAGTTACACCGGAAAAAATGACCGGATCCCAGTTTTGCTTCGATTTCTTTAATCGTCCCCACCGTGGAATAGGTATGGGTTTCCGTATGTACCAAGACCCGGTGCCGGTCCCGTTCCACATACAAAATCTTTATTATATCCAGCCGGGTAAATCCGTTTTCATTATACAGGGTAAAATGCTCTGTCTTCTTTTTTTGCAGGCGCTGTAAGGAACGATTGATCTCCCGGGAAAAGGCAAAATACGGAACCGGCTTGAGAAGGTAACTGAGGGCGTCCACCTCATACCCTTTGATTGCGTACTGTCCCATATTGGTAACAAAAATAAGGATTACATTTTCGTCAACCGCCCGGATGTGTTTTGCCGTGGTAAAACCATCCATGGTTTCCATCTGTACATCCAGCAGGATAATGTCAAACCGGGGCTGATAATTCCGGATGATCTCCGCGCCATCCCGGAAAAGGGCGATCTCAAAGGCCTCATGGTTTTCCGTCTCATAACGGCGCAGGTAGTCCCACAAAAGTCCCTGGGTTGCAAAATCGTCTTCTACAATAGCGGCTTGTATCATAATAGATGATCCGTTTGCACCACGGATGCCCGTCAGGGAACCTCCGCTTGGATTTGAAAGAGCCTTACGAGAGCAATTATTGATTTTTTCTGTAATCCGGTCAAGCTGCCGTTGGGTGAACCCTCCAACTGATGTCCCTTTGGGTCGATACCGCCGTATCAGCCTATTGGGGTTGTTTATTCAATCACCGTGTGGATCGTATCCAAAGTTTTGAAACATTGAGTTTCTTGAAACACAATGTTTCTTGAAACATCAAGATATGACCCTCATTGACGGGCAGCCGGGTAAAAGCTATGTTTAACTGAGGAAAAAAGCCTTGAACAAACTATCCCTCTGCCTAAGCCCGTTTCTTCTTTTCTTTCCCGTGTTGTTATGGGCGGCGGAGGATGGGGCCGCTTTACCTGCCGGGTCTATTCTAAGGGGGGAACTCGTCCGGTTCCTCCGGGAAGAAGGGTTCAATGTCGAAGAACTGCCGCCTCTGGAATACGGGGGAAGGGGGACGGGTCTGGCGGCGGCGTTCTCCGCCCCGGAGAACGGGCTGCAGGAAGGAGCTGCGCAGGGGGAAACCGGCCTTGCTCCGGATATTTTCATTCTGGGCGTGTCCCTTTTGGACACGGCGGATGAACAGAGGGAACAGGCCGGGCAAGACGCCGGAAAATTCCCTTTCGCCCTGGAGACGGCCCTTTCGTTCCTCAAAACAGCCCGGGAAAATCAATTAAACAAGCGGGTTGCCGCCGCCTTTTTGGAAGATGCAGGGGGAGACCTCCCAGGGCTTGAAGACCTTGCCGCTTCCCTGGATTACCCGGAAAACGCCGTCTTAGTGTACCTGGATTTCGCCGCTCCCCCGGAAAAGATCGTGATACACCACGCGGTACAGGGCGGCATAGCGCCCCTGGCAATAGTACAGCCCCTTTCTGAAATTCTGAAAAACCGGGGCATACCCTATAGTTTTGACGTACCTTCCCACGAACTTTACAACCTGGGTCTTGCGGAAGGCCCTGCGGTTCTTGAGCGCGCCCGCAGTCTGGAGATACCGGCCATCCTGCTTACCGCCGCCGGGAGCGCTCCCCAAGCCGGGGACAGCGCCGGTCTTGCGGAAGCCCTGGCCGAATACGCCGCCGCCGTCCGCTGGGAGATGGGCGGCAGGGATACCCATTATTCCCTTTTTGCCTATGGCGGGCGTATCTTCTTCCTGTCCGAAAGGCTGACCCTTATCCTGATTCTCTTTCTGGCGGGAACAGGGATTGCCTTCCAGATCCGGCGTTTCCTGCCGCGCCGCCCCAGGCGTCTGCCCGTTATAACCGCGGCGGCTCAACAAGCCTGGCAGGAGGAGCCGCTCGGCTGGTCCGATCACTGCGCCCGCCTTGCGATATTCCTGGCCATCCTGGGAATCCTGGGAGGGACCTTCCTGGATTTAAGCTGCGCCCCGGCCTTCATCTGGGTTCTGGCCTTTACCATCCTGGGCGCGGAACTGCCTTTTGCCCCGGTGGTGTTCATCTGCGCCCTCCTTTCCCCTTTCAAGGGCGCGGTAACGATCTTCCAGACCTTACAGGGAAAAGCCTTTACCAGTACCCCCGCGTCCCTGGATCCGGGAATCTATCTGCTCCTGGCCTTCCTGGTTCTGCCTTTCCTGTTTCTGGTTCTCCGGGGGATTCTTCTGATCGTTGAAAATAAAAACAGCCGGGTTTCAGCGGAAGAACTTGAAAAATCGGGGCTTTAAAAAAATATTACCCGCCGCGCGCTGAAGATCAGGCGGCAGATACAAGCGGAATCGGAAATTGACTGCCGGCCTACCGGTTTTTTATTTTTTCACTTTCAGCAGCGGATTTATCATTGGACGAATTCTTGCTAAATGAATTTTGAGCCTGCCGCAAACCTTCTGAATAACCAATTATAAAGTGCTGGTTTTCCTCTGAAAGTTTTTTGAATTTACAATGCAACTGTTCAATCTTGTCGCTTGTCATAATCTTCTCCCTTCCTGGTTCCTCACGCAGAGAGCATTATAATATTCTATGAGAGCATTGTCAATGTATTCTTTAGGTTTGATTTGTATTTTGCAGCGGCCTGTTTTTTAAACTGCTTGCATAGTGAGTTTCATTGTGGTATAGTTTGTGTTGTGAGAGGAAGCAAGATGCCTGTCAATGATTCTGTCAGTGAACGTATTAAAGAAGTACGGCATGTTTTAAAATTGTCGCAAATAAAGTTTTCAAAGGCAATTTATATATCAAACGGTTATCTGGCCGAAATAGAGCTTGGAAACCGGCGTGTTAATGAACGGATTATCCAATTGATTGCAACGACCTTTGGAGTGAATAAAGAGTGGCTCAAAACAGGTCAGGGAAAGATGTTCCTGTCAACATCGGATGAAAAATGTGAACGGATAGCAAGTCTTTTTAAAGAACTCAATCCTGAATTTCAGGACTATGTTCTCAGCCAGATAGATCAGCTCATCAATTTACAGAACCGGAGCGATACCGGTAAAAGAGATACCTGCTGACAGGCTTACGGCAGAAACGCTGTTCCCGTCTGGGTTCCCGCGGCCAGGGCTTCCAGGGCCCGGGGCCGGCCGCCGTGGGCCAGGATCATGGGGATGCCGTAAGAGAGAACCCGCTGGGCGGCGTCGATTTTAGTGGCGATTCCCCCTGTACCAAAACTGTTGGCATTCCCGATAGTAATAATGTTTTTGATCGCCTCTATGTCCCGGACTTCTTCTACCAGCTTTGCATCTGGGTATTCTTTAGGGTTCTTGTCGTAAAGGCCGTCTATATCGCTGAAGAGGATAAGGAGGTCCGCGCTCCAGAGTACCGCCGACTGGGCGGCCAGCGTGTCGTTGTCGCCGATGCGGATTTCTTCAACACTAACCGTATCGTTCTCGTTGATGACGGGAATTATCCCTTCGTCTACCAGGGTAAAAAGGGTGTTCCGCATATTGAGGGTGCGTATGGAGTCGCCGAAATCGTCGCGGGTAAGGAGGATCTGGCCTACCCGGATGCCGCCGGCTTCAAAGGCCCGCCGCCAGGCCCCCATGAGTTCCACCTGGCCCACGGCGCAAAGGGCCTGCTTGTAATGGATGTCCTGCTTGCGGACCCATTTGCCCAGAGAAGAAAGGCCCGCCACCTGAGCGCCGGAAGACACCAGGACTATCTGTTTCCCGGTCCGTATCAGGGCGGTCACCTGGGCGGCGAATTCTTCAAGAAAAGGGATATTGATCCGGCCCTCCTTGTCCGCCAGAGTATTGGAGCCGATTTTGATAACGATTTTACGCGCCCGGGCGATTAATTCCCCTTTCATAGTTTACTGCCGTATTTGACCTGAACCTGATATACGATACTTTATCGTGGTCAGGGCTTCAAGCCCCATAGGTCCCCGGGCATGGAACTTCTGAGTGCTGATCCCCAGTTCCGCGCCGAAACCGAATTCCCCGCCGTCGGTAAACCGGGTGGAGGCGTTGGTGTATACGCAGGCCGCATCCACCCGGCGGACAAAGTCTTCCGCGGCGCGGAGATCGTTGGTAAGAATGGCCTCCGAATGTCTGGTCCCATAGCGGTTGATGTGGTTCACCGCTTCGTCCAGGGAATCCACGGTTTTAACGGCCAGAATATAATCCAGGAACTCGGCAGACCAGTCTTCTTCCGCGGCGTCTTGCAGGACAAGGCCGGGGGGAAGGCTGCCGGAAACGGCGGCTTTGGAGGGGCCGTCGCAGCGGAGTTCCGCCCTGCCTGCCAGCCGTTCCGCCAGGGGGGGCATTAGGGCGGCCAGGGCGTCCCGGCGGATCAGCAGGGTTTCCACGGCGTTGCAGGCGCCGGGTTTCTGGAGTTTGGCGTTTGCGATGATGTCCACCGCCTGATCTATGGGCGCGCTGGGTTCCACGTAGATATGGCAGTTCCCTTCTCCGGTCTCGATCACCGGGACGCGGGCGTTGTCCGTTACCCGGCGTATCAGGTCCCGGCCTCCCCGTGGGAGAACCACGTCTATCTTGCCCCGGGCGTTGAGGATCTGGTCTACCTCGTCCCGGCTTTCCGCACTGGTCAAGGCCGCCGCGCCGGGTACGCCGCCTGTTTCGGCAAGGCCCCTGGTAATGGCCGCCGCCAGGGCGCGGTTCGACTCCCGTGCGGCTGAGGAACCCCGGAGCAGAATGGCGCATCCCGCTTTATAGGCCAGGCTGAAGGCGTCGGCGGTAACGTTGGGCCGGGACTCGTAGATGATGGCCGCCACCCCCAGAGGCACGGTGATCTGCTCCACCAACAGGCCGTTGGGCAGGGTCCAGCCCGCCTTCACCCTGCCTATGGGGTCGTCCAAGCGTATCACCGCGGCTATTCCTTCTATAATATTGTCTATCCGTTTGCCGGAGAGGAGCAGCCGGTCAACCAGGGCTTCCTTCATTCCCCCGGCCCGGGCGCGTTCCACGTCCAAGCCGTTGGCGGCAAGAATGGCCGCCCGGTCCCCGTCAATGGCGGCCATAGCCCCCGCAAGGGCCGTGTCCTTTCTGTGCCGGTCATGGAGAGCCAGCTCAATTTGAGCCGCCCGGAGGGAATCAAACAAGGTTTCCAGCGTATCCATACATCGCTCCTGATTAGGAACTGTGCAAGAATAAATGCAGGGCATTTTATTCTTGC
>JAISOQ010000018.1 GCA_031275515.1 Treponema sp.
ACCACCGCTTCCCGGTCCCGGTCAAAGGAGGAGTGCATCAGGTTTATGCCTATATCGATTATCGTTTCATTCATGATTGATCCTCCATAGTTCTTTTATCGTTCCGGCTGTAGCGGCGGGCCAAAATGCGGCGGAGAAAAACCGAACAAAGGCCGTAGGCCGGCTGCGATTTTTCTCCGCCCGAACCGCTATAAGGCGGCGAAGCATATACAGTGAATACAGTATACAGATTTGACAAATCCATCAACCGTAAGCGTATCATCTATAATATCCGTCATTGTTTTCCTGATGTCTATATTAAAACTTTTTAAAAACATGGCGGGAAATCTGCCATTCTCCGGGTCAAGCCGGAACAATACCTTTTTCTTTAGATGTAAAGAGTACCAATCAAATATCGCACAAATATCGCAAAAGTTTAACGCATACGAAATGGATTGGGAAAGCCTCTGCATTCAATTTTTATCAGAATCTCTTGCAATAATATTATTAAATTGATATAATAAAAAAATAAATATTTTAAGGAGCTATTAATGGCAAAGAAGACTGATAATTTTCCTTCCACGGTTTTAAAAAAGTTAATGGAAGACTATGGACTCAATCCTTCAAAGTTAGGCGCAGCCATCAACCTTAACCAGGCGACTCTCCGGTTGATTCTGTTGGGCAAGGGCAAAATTTCATGCCTTATTGCCCTCAAACTTGCCAGATTTTTTGGCGAAACCCCTGAGTATTGGCTGAATCTGCAGAATCAATACGACCTTGCCGAAGCGGCTAAAGACAAGGAACTAACCGCCGCCCTGAAAAGCATAAAAAAGGTTAAGAAGGCCCCTCCCCCAAAGAAAGCGGCTAAAGGGACGGAAAAAAAAGAGGCTCCCAAGGCCCCAAAAAGCGGGAAAACCGCAGCGGATTCCAAAAAAACAGCCGCTGCAACCAGGAAGTCTGCGGCGGATTCCAAAAAAACAACAAAAGCAGCCGCCGGCAAAGCCCCTGCGGCTAAAAGAACCGCCGCGAAAAAGGCGGCGGAACCCAAACCGGGAGGCGCCAAGAGGGGCAGAAAACCTAAGAGCGAAACGGCAGTTTCTGTACCGGAGCCTGACCCTCCATTTGAATCTGAACCCGTGTTTGAGTCTGATTCTGTGTTTGCCTCTGACCCTGCATTTGAATCCGAATCCGCGTTTGCCTCTGAATCCACGCTTGAGTCTGAACCTGCGTCTGTTCCACAGGAGGACGAAACGCAGGTTCGGGAGTCTGAGACGTTTTCCCCTTTTTCATTTCCAGAAACGGCTGAATCTGAGGAAGTAGAATAGTAGTTTTCAGTAAAAATCAGTGTAAGGAACTGTGCAGAAATGACATGACCAAAAGGTCATGTCATTTCTGATTGTGTAAGCAATTAGAATAAAATACAGGGCATTTTATTCTTGCACAGTTCCTAAGATTATCCTAGAACGGACCGTCGGTTTGCGTTTTAGGATAATCTTTTATAAAAGCGGATTACCCGGATTGAGCGGATAAGCCTGGAGGCGTAATCCGTGGACTTTTTGGGAAATTTCCCGGCTTTGAAAAAATCCTGCGTTTGTTTTCTGTGATAACGAGTTGTAATAGAGGCTCCTTAGGAGATTAATGTATGAGAAATATAAAAAAGCTGATTGAGCGCTGTTTTTTTGCGGAAGAAATTCCTATAGATGTACGGGTATTGAATACGGCGGGACTTATCGGAATGGCTTCTACGTTATTATTCCTTATTGTCCGCATCATTTTCGGATCCAGCTTAACCATGATCTTCTCTATGCTGGGGCTGTTTCTTTCCCTGGCTCTCATCCTGTTTATGGGGAACTATTACATAGGCCTCCGTATGGGTTTTGTGATTACCCTCATTGTTGTAGGGAATATACTGTTTCCTGCCGCGTTTTTTCTCCTTGGCGGAGCGGACGGCGGCATGGCCGCTTTCTTTGTGGCAAGCCAGCTCTTTGTATTTCTGCTGATCAAGGGAAAGCCTTTTATCCTGCTATTCGCCCTCCATGTTCTCGTGATTATCCTCACCTATTATGCCGGGATCCATTTTCCTTCCCTTGTCCGCCCGCTGACCCCCCGGCAGCAGTTTTTAGATAATGTCCAATCTATCCTCGTGAGCGGGCTGGTCATAGGGTTTGCGATCAAATTTCAGCGGAAGATCTATCTTCAAGAAAAAGAGAAAACCGATAATTTCAGTAAAGAAATCGTAAACCATGACAAACTGCTCCGCATGGTAAACGATACCGCAGCTATACTGCTTACAGTGGATGAAAACAAATTTGAAAATTCGCTGCAGATATGCATGGAAATACTAGCCGACTGCGTTGATGTTGATCATATTTATATCTGGAAAAACCATCTGGAACAGGACGGCGTCTATTATATTCAAAAAGCGGTCTGGGAAAAAGAACCCGACGACAACAATGCAATCATGGAGAAACTTGAATTTTCCTACAGCAACAGCCTTTCCCTCTGGGAAGACCGGCTCCTCAATGGCGAATGTATAAACGGCCCAATCAGCCGCCTGCCCTCAGAGGAATTTTTACGTCTGCTTCCTTACGGCATCAAATCAATTCTGGTGATCCCCATTTTCCTCCAGGAACGGTTCTGGGGGTTTATCTGTTTTGATGACTGCCGGAAGGAACGGCAATTTTCCCCGTCAGAGGAAAACATTCTGCGTTCCGGGAGCCTCCTCATGGTAAACGCCGTGGTACGGAACGAAATGACCGCCAGCCTCATACGGGCCCGGGAAGAAGCCCTTTCCAGTACCAGGGCAAAAAGCGAATTCCTGGCGAACATGAGCCACGAAATGCGTACCCCCATGAACGCCATCACCGGAATGACGATGATAGCAAAATCCTCGACCGATATAGAACAAAAAAATTATTGCTTAAAAAAAATTGAAGATGCTTCCACCCATCTTCTGGGCGTCATTAACGATATTCTTGACATGTCCAAGATAGAAGCCAACAAGTTTGAGCTTTCGCTGGAAAATTTCAATTTTGAAAAGATGCTTCAGAAAATTGTAAATGTGGTCAGCCTCAAGATTGAAGAGAAGGGGCAGACCCTTCATGTGCATATAGACCAGAATATCCCCCAGTTTCTCTACGGCGACGATCAGCGTTTTGCCCAGGTTATCGCGAACCTCCTCTCCAATGCCGTAAAATTCACCCCGGAACAGGGGATCATACGGCTGGACACCAGTTTGGAAGACGAACAGGACGGCGTCTGTACTATACAGGTTAAGGTGACAGACACCGGCATAGGCATTGCGGAGCAGCAGCAACAGCGGCTCTTTAATTCCTTTGAACAAGCCGACAGCGGTACTGCCCGTAAATTTGGCGGTACGGGACTCGGTCTGGCTATTTCCAGGCGCATCGTCGAGATGATGGAAGGCCGCATAAGGGTGGAATCCGAATTGGGAAAAGGCTCTTCCTTCATCTTTACGGTAAAGCTCAAACGCGGCAGGAACGAACGGGACGGTTTCTTAACCCCCGGCGTCAACTGGAAGAATCTGCGTACTTTGATTGTTGATGACGATCCCGATATTTGCGATTATTTCAAACTTATTGCCGAACATTTCAATTTCTCCTGTGTTTCTGTCTCAAACGGAGAAGATGCCCTGGCTGCGATACAGGAAACCGGGCCCTACGATATTTATTTTATAGACTGGAAAATGCCCGGCATGAACGGCATAGAGCTATCCAGAAATATCAAGCAGCAAAACTCAAGGAATGCCGTAGTCATCATGATATCGGCTGCGGAATGGCATACTATCGAAAGGGAAGCTAGGAAAGCGGGAGTGGACAAATTTCTTTCCAAGCCCCTCTTCCCTTCGACTATCGCCGACACCATAAACGAATGTATCGGCATCGCTCCGTCGGGCGTGAAAAACGCCGAATTGCTGCGGCCATCGGATAATTTTACAGGCCGCCGCGTCCTCCTGGTTGAAGATGTGGAGATCAACAGGGAAATTGTGCTTACCCTGCTTGAACCCACAGGACTCAAGATAGACTGTGCGGAAAACGGCCTACAGGCGGTAGAAATATTCAAAGCCGCCCCGGATGCCTACGATGTAATTTTCATGGACGTACAAATGCCCGAAATGGATGGATACGAAGCTACCCGCCAAATCAGAAAATTTGAGGCGTCTATATATGTTCCCGAACAATTCCCAAAGAGGATTCCGATAATAGCGATGACCGCCAATGTATTCAAAGAAGACATCCAAAAGAGCCGGGATGCGGGAATGAACGGTCATATCGGCAAGCCTCTGGATATGGAGGATGTGCTTGCCAAGCTGCGGAAATACCTGCCTGCGGCTCCTCATCCGCAGGAGGAGCTGGAACCGGTCAAACCGTAGACAAAGACGATTAAAAAAGCATAGTATAATTTATTATGGACAATACAGGCAGCGTTGCGGACATTCACCCCGGGGACGTAAATCCCAAGGATTTACCTGAGGAAATTGATTATTCTGAACAGGCGCGGATACGCCGGGAAAAGCTCAAGGCTTTGAAAGAAGCGGGGAAGAATCCTTTTTCTATCGTAAAATTCAACCAGACCCATCATTCCGGGGAGATCAAAGAACATTTTGAGGATTTCGAGAATAAAGAAGTATCTGTGGCGGGCCGCCTTATGGCCTTTCGGGACATAGGAAAAGCCGCGTTCATCGATCTCCAGGACCGGGACGGGCGTATTCAGCTTTATATCAACGCCACCAACCTGGGGGACGAGGCCTACCGGGAGATAAAAACCTACGACATAGGGGACATCATCGGCGTCACCGGCTCGGTGGCAAAGACCCGGCGGGGAGAGATTTCCGTGTACGCCGTCTCAGTCACCCTGCTCGCCAAGTCTCTGGAGCCCCTGCCCGAAAAATACCACGGCCTCAAGGATATAGAGGTCCGTTACCGGCGGCGTTATCTTGACCTCATCATGAATCCCGAATCTTTTGAGATTTTCAGGAAGCGTGCCAGAATCATCTCCGCCGTCAGGGAATACCTCGATAAGCGGGACTACATTGAGGTGGAAACCCCCATACTTTCAACCATTGCGTCCGGAGCGGCGGCCCGGCCCTTTATCACCAAGTCCAACACCCTGAACATGCAGCTCTACCTCCGTATCGCCACGGAACTGTACCTCAAGCGCTGTATTGTGGGCGGCATGGAACGGGTCTACGATCTGGGGAAAAATTTCCGCAACGAGGGGATAGACATCAGGCACAACCCTGAATTCACGATGATAGAACTGTACCAGGCCTATGCGGATTACAACGATATGATGGAACTCTGCGAAAACCTGATATCCCATATCGCCCTTAACGTTACCGGTTCTACCAAAGTCCGCTATCAGGATACGGACCTTGAATTCGCCGCGCCCTGGAAGCGTCTTACTATGGTGGACGCGGTAAAGGAATACGGCGGGCCGGATTTTTCCACGATAAAGACCGACGGGGAAGCCCGGGAGCTGGCGGCTGCCTGGGACCTTACGGACCTCCTCAAGAAAAAAACGGCGGACTGCACGAGGGGGGATGTTTTAAATGCTGCGTTTGAGAAATTTGCCGAAGCAAAACTCATACAGCCGGCCTTCATCATAGACTACCCCACGGACATTTCCCCCCTGACCAAGGAGAAGCCTGGGGATCCATCCATGACCGAACGGTTTGAAGCCTTTGTGTATGGCCGGGAAATTGCCAACGCCTATTCGGAGCTGAACGATCCCATTGTGCAGGAAGAACGATTCAGGCAGCAGGCAAAGGAACGGGAACTGGGCGACGACGAGGCCTACCAGCCGGACGATGATTTCATTTCCAGCCTGGAGATAGGGATGCCTCCCACCGGCGGCATGGGGATAGGCATTGACCGGATCGTGATGTTCATGACCAACGCCTATTCCATCAGGGAT
Organism: Treponema sp.; assembly: GCA_031275515.1. GTDB lineage: Bacteria > Spirochaetota > Spirochaetia > Treponematales > Breznakiellaceae > JAIRLK01. The sequence continues at coordinate 5,917 of JAISOQ010000018.1, forward strand.
GTACTACTCTTCCCCACCATGAAGCCTGCGGACTAAGGACCCTCGCGGAGCCATCAGGCTGCCGGATGCAATGCGTCTGACCCTTTTTATCGAATCTCAAGGACCTCTTTATCATAATAGATGTCCGTCTTTATCTCGGTGATAGGGGTCCATTGGACTATGAAAGAAATCGTGTTGTTGAATTTATAATTTCTCTCTCCGGTGGGCAGATAGGGGGAAATGGTCCAGTCCAATTTAGCGGTCCAGTCTCCCAGATAGTGAGTCAGGGCAATTTTGAAAGATTTCAGCTTGAATCCTGAATCCATCCGCATCTGTTTATCATCAAACCGGAAAGAGTTGAGGAGGTCTACAAAAAAATTCTTCTCTCCCGGTATCTCCTTGGGAAGGTTAACAAAGGGAAAGTCCTGAAAGTACCGCATTACGACACTATTCTTGGAAGATGTACTAAATTCAAGATCAAGGAATTTAGAAATGCCCAGCTTAAAGCCGAGGGAAAAATCTAATTGTGAAAAACTGTAGCGCTGAAGATCAAACGTCAGGGTGGTATTGGGGACAACCGAAAGGGAAATCCTGCCGTTCCATAATTCTTGCTTCGCAAAGGTATTTGAGTAACTAAACTTGAGAGCCTGGGGATTCAGTTTTTCTTCTGCCCCCGCCGGCTGTATCCAGCCCTGACCGTCCACGAGTTCATAGGGTTTGGAACGGGAGGCATTGAACGCAGCGGTAAATTTGTTCAGGGTAAGGGAAGAGCTCATGCCGGTAAATTCTTCAAGGTCCGGATCAAAGGTAAACTGCTGTACGGCCTGATAGTTGGGAGCGAATTTAAGGGTCTCCGTGAATTTAAGAGGGTCGAATTTCCGATCATCCTCGAAAGGGTTGATGATTTTCTGACTGGCGGAGGTTTCGGAAATCCACGCCCTGACAGTGGCGCTGCCGGAAAGCGTGTTCTGCTCAGGCGGCAGATCGGACGCCAACGACAGGGTTTGCTCCTTGCCAAATACCGAAGCGTTAAGGTTTGCCTGAGCTTGATGGGCATCCAGCTTATCCCGGTGCCATTCGCCCCATTCAATATCCCATTCGGGGCTGTCCACGGAATTATTGAATACTGATTTTGCGACAAGCCCCCGAAGGGTGTATTGAAAATTGGTATTGCCCCATAGGGAACTGCGGAAGAAAGGTTTAATCGTCGTAATACTTTCGGCAGAAGTGGTAAACAGGGTGGCGGCATTCAGCCTTCGCTGGGCGTTATCCCGTTCCGTCTGAGTATCATAATCTTCGGCTTCCTCATTCATCAAGGAATATCCCTGCCACGCGGCATTCCCGTACACCCTGAATTTTGTGGTATACGCGCTGGTGTTGACGTCGGTCAATGAAAAAGCAACGCTGCCGTCGGTTCTAAGGGAAGTAAGAACAGAAGAAATATCGCCCCAGTCTACATCTTCTTTTGTCGGCCAATTCGTCGAATTAGACCGGAACTGAAGTTCCGACGCCCCGGCAGGGTTGAACTGGTACTCTATCGAAAACCGGGAACTTCCGAATTTGGGCAGATCGAACTTCTGGCTTAAAACCGGAGGCGTAAGATGATAGGGGTCCGCGCTTACTCCCGCCGCCTCGTTCTGTTCCGGAACCGCCCAGGGAGAACGGGGTACGCCTATGTTTTTAAACGGATCTTCCGGCGCTTCGGCCTGAGCCTGGCTTGTCTGGCTGGTCTGAGGAGTCTGGGTTGTATTCGGCAGCTGCAAGGGTTTCCCCTGGATAGAAGCGCTGAGAGAGAGGATGGTTAATTTATCAGGGTAAAAGAAGGAATCATCCGGCGAAGTATGAGGAGCGATCCTGCCGGAAGCGCTTGAGCTGCTGAGGGAGGCTCTGTTCCCAAAGGAAATTGAACTGGATATAATGGACAATGCCAGGCTTGAAATATACGGATTCAGAGCCGTTATTTTAGGCGACAGGGAACTGTTCATCTGCAAACTATACGACCCCAGGTAATTGGAAAGATAATCCTCCGATGATTCCCCTCCATCTTTCAGCATCTTAACCCAATCCATTTCCTCGGACCGGTTTAAAAAATCACGATTGACGTACCGGTCCGAATAAAAGGGAAAGTTCCAATTTAAAGAACCGTAAGTTCCTGAAAGGGAACCTTTGGCTTCCAGCCGGTAACGGAAAGGAACCTCGGTAGAGAACATGCGGGATTTATTCCATTCGCTGGAACTGACATCGGCTGAAAAGGGAGAATAAAAATTACCCGAATTAAGAAGATAAATGTTCCGGGTAAATCCTAATCCTGCGGATATAGTCTGAGCCCCCAGGATGCCTTTCCGGGGAAGGGCTGCTTCTGTTCCCAGGTAGCCTCCCATATTTGCATACCAGTCCGCTAACAGGGAAAGGCGGGTATCGTTGGGATCCACAGATTTTTTATTTGTACTCCGCAGGAATATTCCCTCCCGGATTTTTACGTTGTCCGCGCTGTTCCCCAGGATTCTCGTGATGGAACTCTCGGAAGTCGATGTTGACTGAGGACGGCCTAAAATATACGTGGTAGTTTGAATAAAATTTCCCTCCCGCGACCGGGTTCCCAATACAGGACGGAAGATCAACTCATTGGCAGGATAAAAGAAGAAAGGAATATACAGTACCGGTATGTTTCCCACTTTCAGGACCGCATTAAAGATAGCCCAGTCAGACCCCGGAAGCAGCCACAGTTTGGAAGCGCTTATGGACCAGTAGGATTCCTCCGATTTTCCGGTGGTAATTTCAGACCTGCTGAGAATCGTTACGTCCTCGTTATTCCGGGTAATCAGGGTTCCCGAAAACCGGTAGACCGTATCGCCCTGGGTAAGGGACCGCTCTGAAACGCTGTCCATAAAAACACTGGACCAGTCATCCAGGTTAACCACAATGGATTCTCCCCGGAACGTCTCCTTGGTGTCTCCCTCTTCTTTTACATATTCTACCCCGCCCGAAGCGGACATGATGTTCCGTGTCCGGTTATAAAGAATTTCCCACGCATGGATGCGGTGTACCGCTTCTCCATCTTTGAGAGTGACCAGCACATCCCCGCGCAGCCGGGCGTATTCCTCATCCACCGCCTCGAGGGTAAAGTATTCGGTACTCCTCGCGGACTCAATAATGATAGTTTTTTTCTTTGACGCCGCCGCATCTTTGTCCTGCCTCTCTGCCGGCAGGCCTCTAAGATTGTAATAATCCCGCAGCCGGTTCGCCAAAGTTTCTTTACTCCCGCCTTCGCTCAAACCCAGGCTGCGGCACCATCTGGCAAGCTCATTCAACGTCGAGGTCTTGATGTCCAGTTCCAGTATCCTGGCCTCAGGCGATATTTCTTCTGCCGGGGGCTCCTCCACTCCGGCTTCGTCTTCCACCGGTTCGTCCGTTTCGGCTTCCTCCGTCCCGGCCTCGCCCTCCGCCGGTTCACCGCCGGCTTCCGGCAGGGAGTCCGGGGCGGAGACCGGAGTATCGCCATCCGCCTCCTGGCCGAACACCGGAACCTGCACGACAAGATACAAAAAGAACAGGATGAAACAGGAACCCCGCAGAACCCGGAACAAGGCTCTCTGAGGTCCGGGCAATCTTTCGCGGAAAAAACCGGCTGTTTTCATGTATGCCGGGAATTACCATGCCGGCCCTGCCGGCTCCTTTCCAGGGCATCTTTAATGTACGCGCCCGTATAGGACCCCTGAAAAACAGCAACTTCTTCCGGAGTCCCCGTAGTAATCACGCTGCCCCCCCGGTCCCCGCCTTCGGGCCCCAGGTCTATGAGATAATCCGCCTGGAGAAGCACATCCAGGTTGTGTTCGATCATCACTACTGTGTTCCCCTGATCCGCCAGGCGCTGGATCACTTCCATAAGCTGCTTTACATCCGCAAAGTGAAGGCCCGTGGTGGGTTCGTCCAGTATGTACAAGGTCTTGCCCGTGGAACGTTTGGATAGTTCCAAAGCCAGTTTGACCCGCTGGGCTTCCCCTCCCGAAAGGGTCAGGGCGGACTGGCCGAGCTTGACATACCCAAGCCCCACCGAAAGGAGGGTGTCCATCTTCCGGGCTATCTGGGGGATAGGCGCAAAGAAGGCCGCCGCTTCCTCTATGGTCATGTCCAGCACGTCGGCGATATTCTTCCCCTTATAGCGGATTTCCAGGGTTTCCTTATTGAACCGCTGGCCGCGGCACACGTCACAGGTGATGTACACGTCAGGGAGGAAATTCATCTCGATCTTAATGGTCCCATCCCCCTGGCAGTTCTCGCACCTGCCGCCCCGGACATTGAAAGAAAACCGTCCGGGTTTATACCCCCGCATCTTGGCTTCGGGAAGGCCGGCGAACAGGTCCCGTATCGCGGTAAACACCCCCACATAGGTCGCGGGGTTTGACCGGGGGGTCCTGCCTATGGGACTCTGATCTATGTCTATAACCTTGTCGATAAACTCCATCCCTTCGATGCCCCGGTAGGCCCCCTCCGGGTGGCTTGAGTTGTGGAGCCGGTTCGCCAGCGCAGGATACAACACGTCCGAAAGGAGAGTCGATTTTCCGGACCCCGAAACCCCGGTTATACAGGCAAACACCCCCAGGGGTATCTCCACATCTATATTTTTAAGGTTATGCTCCGTGGCGCCTAAGATACGGAGGAAATTTCCGTTTCCCTTGCGCCGCTCTTCGGGGATTTCCATAAACAGGGTTCCGGCAAGGTACCGCCCGGTAAGGCTTTTTTCCACCTTCATCACCTCTTCGGGAGTCCCCCGGGCCACTACCTGCCCGCCATGTACCCCCGCGCCGGGCCCCAGGTCTACGATGTAGTCCGCGGTTCTCAGAGTCTGCTCATCGTGTTCTACCACAATGAGGGTATTCCCCAGGTTGCGGAGGTACAGGAGCGTGTCGATAAGCCGCTGATTATCCCGCTGGTGAAGCCCTATAGACGGCTCGTCCAGGATGTAGAGGACCCCCACAAGGCTCGACCCTATCTGCGTGGCAAGGCGTATACGCTGAGCTTCCCCGCCGGACAGGGTGGCGGACTTCCGCTCCAGGGTAAGGTAGTCCAGCCCTACATTCTTCATAAAGCCCAAACGGGCGATTATCTCCTTGAGGATCTGTCCGGCGATCTTCTTTTCTGTCTCGGTGAATGTGATGGTCTCGAAAAACTTCAGGGAATCCGCCACCGAAAGGCTTGAGAGATCCCAGATGTTAAGCTCATTTTTCCCTTTTCCTATGGTCACCCCCAGGACTTCACTCTTGAGCCGCTTCCCCCCGCAGTCCTCGCAGGGTTTCTGGCTCATGAATTTTTCCAGCCATTCCTTAATACCCGGCGACTGGGTTTCAAAGTAGCGGCGCCGTAAATCCTCCAGGATGCCGGGGAACCGGGACTGGTATTCAAACCGGCCCGTCTTATCCCGGTTTTCATATTTTATTTTGATTTCTTCTTTGCTGCCATAGAGTATGGCATCCATCACCTTTTTGGGGAGGTTTTTGAGGGGGGTATCCAGGCTGAATTTGTAGTGTTTCGCCAGGCTCTCGAAGCGGCTCCGGTGCCAGGCCGAATCGGGGTTATAGGGTACCACGCCCCCTTCGTTGAAGGACAGGGACCGGTTGGGGATGACCAGAGCCGGATCGAACTCCATCTTGGCCCCCAAACCTGAACAGGAAGGGCAGGCCCCGAAAGGATTATTAAAAGAAAAAAGCCGGGGCTGAAGTTCCGGTATGGAAATGCCGCAGTCAGGACAGGCGTTCTTCTGGGAGAAAAAATACTCCCTGTTCTTTCTCTCCCCATGGGGAACAGGCTGCGAAGGATCCTGGGTTACAGAGTCTTGTCCCCCTTTTCCCGGTTCCTCACTCACCAGGGCCAGCATGATGCCGTCGGCTGCTTCCAGGGCGGCCTCCACGGACTCGGCAAGCCGGGAACGGATGTCCGGCCCGATAACCAGGCGGTCCACCACGATTTCTATCGTATGTTTTTTCTGCTTATCCAATTTTATCGCCGCCCCATCGTCGAGATTCACGAGTATCCCGTCTATCCGGGCCCGGGCAAATCCCGCTTTTTTGGCGTCTTCCAGGATCTTCTGGTGCTCCCCCTTCTTTCCCCGTATCACCGGCGCTAAAAGCTGTATCCGCGTCCCTTTCCCCAGCCCCAGAATAGTGTCGATGATTGAATCTACCGGCTGTTCCCGGATTTCCCGCCCGCACTGGGGACAATGGGGGATCCCTATCCGGGCGTAGAGCAGGCGGTAATAATCGTAAATTTCCGTCACCGTCCCCACGGTAGACCGGGGGTTGCGGTGGGTAGTTTTTTGTTCTATAGAAATGGCCGGAGAGAGCCCCTCAATATAGTCCAGATCGGGTTTATCCATACGGCCTAAGAATTGCCGGGCATAGGCGGAAAGACTCTCCACATAACGCCGCTGCCCTTCTGCAAATATGGTATCAAACGCAAGAGAACTTTTTCCCGAACCCGAAAGGCCGGAAATTACGATAAGCTTGTCCCGGGGAAGCTCCAGATCGATATTTTTAAGATTGTGTTCCCGGGCTCCTTTGATGATAAGTTTTTCCAT
>JAISOQ010000020.1 GCA_031275515.1 Treponema sp.
TGAAACGGCCTCATTGTAAAAACATCCATTTTATGCTAAAAAGAATGCATATTTATACATGGAGGTCGTAATGGAGGGTATGCGGGGCTATATATCCAGGATAGCCGGAAATGATTATATCAACTTAGAACTCTACGACAAATTCAGCGTCAAACGGGGGCTCCGTAACGCAGACGGGACTGGCGTACTTGTGGGATTGACCCGTATAGGAGACGTTCACGGTTATGTTATGGAAAAAGGCGAAAAAATAGCGGTAGACGGCAGGCTCTTTTACCGGGGTATAGACGTAGCGGACCTTGCTAACGCCTCCGCCGCCGAAGGCCGTTACGGTTTTGAAGAAACCGTCTATCTTCTTCTGTACGGTTCCCTGCCTACCCAGGAACAGCTTGACGAGTTCTGCCTCCTCATGGGGCGGAACCGGGCCCTGCCTAAGAATTTTGCCGAAGACAGTATCATGAAGGCCCCTTCCCGGGACATCATGAACAAGCTCGGACGTTCGGTACTGACCCTCTATTCTTACGACGATGACCCGGAAAACCTCTCCCCGGAGAATGTACTCCGTCAATGTTTAGAGCTTATCGCCCGTTTTCCCACCATTGTGGCTTATTCGTACATGGCAAAAAAGCATTACTACGATCACGAAAGCCTCATCATCCATTTGCCGGAATCAAACTGCCAGAGCGCCGAGACCGTCCTTTCCCTTATCCGTCCGGACCAGAAGTTTACCCGCCTTGAGGCGGAAATTCTCGATCTGGCGTTGATCCTCCACGCGGAGCACGGAGGGGGGAACAACTCTACCTTTGCGGTTCACTTGGTTTCCTCGGCGGACACGGACACCTATGCGGCCCTTTCCACGGGTATCAATTCCCTGAAAGGCTTCAAGCACGGAGGCGCCAACATCAAAGTGATGGGCATGATGGAGGACATCAAACAGCATGTTGCCCATTGGGACAGCGAAGGGGAGGTAGCCGATTACCTGGCGAAGATACTGAGGGGCGAAGCCTATGACGGACGGGGCCTGGTCTACGGCCAGGGACACGCGGTATACACCAAATCCGATCCCCGGGCGATACTCCTCAGAAACAAAGCCGCTGTGCTTGCGGAAGAGAAGCGGCTTACCGATGAATTCAACCTGTACCGTCTTATCGAAAGGCTCATGCCCGGGGTTTTCAAGACAATCAAAGGATCGGATAAGGACATCTGCGCCAATGTGGACTTCTATCCCGGCTTTGTCTACAAGATGCTGGGCATCCCCTCGGAACTTTTTACCCCTTTGTTTGCGGTGAGCCGCGTCGCGGGGTGGTGCGCGCACCGGCTGGAGGAGATCATCTCCGGCGGACGCATCATCAGGCCCGCCTACAAGTGCGTCCAGTCCCGCTTCCCCTATATTCCTATGGCCGAACGGAAAAACGAGCAGGCCGAATAGCGGGGTTCGATAGTATTGGAAAATAAAAGACGCCGGGAGGCGTAAAAAAAACCGTCCGGGGGTTTCCCGGACGGGGCCTCCTTATCCTGGCAGGCGAGAAAGGGGTCTGCGAAAATTGAGGACCCTTGTGGAAATGCGGAACGCCGTATTCCACCCGGGTCCTGCCGGACGGTAAGAGTTTTGTCTTGTCACTCTTCGGCTTCCTGGATACGGAAAGCCTGGGCCGCTTTGATAACATCCTCGGCGATCCGCCCGGAGATGGGGGCGTAATGGTCAAATTCCACGCTGAAAGAACCGGTGCCGCTGGTGATGGACCGTAAATCTATCGAATAGCGCAGCAATTCCGCCTGGGGAACCTGGGCGCGGATTTCCTCTATGCCGCCGCCTATGTCGTCCTGGCCCAGAATCTTACCCCGTTTCCCCGAAAGGTCTGACATCACGTCCCCCAGGTACTTGTCTTCCACAAAGACCGTAAGGTTCATGATGGGTTCCAGAAGGGTAGGAGACGCCTGGCGCATGGCTTCTCTAAAGGCGTTCCGGGCGGCAAGTTTGAAGGAAAGTTCCGATGAATCCACCGGGTGATATTTGCCGTCGATGAGCTTTACTTCCACATCCACAACAGGGTATTGGGCCATAGTACCCCGGGCCATTCCTTCGGCGATACCTTTTTCCACGCCGGGAATATAGTTCTTGGGGATGGCCCCGCCGAAAATGGCGTTCACGAACTGGTAGGTTTCTCCCCGGGGAAGAGGGGCTATTTCCATGACAACTTTGCCGTATTGGCCGTGGCCGCCGGTCTGCTTTTTGTGGGTGTATTCAGCCCCGGCTTTTTTGGTGATAGTCTCCCGGTAAGCCACCCTGGGCACATGGGTCTCCACTTCGATCTTCTGGTTGACCCGGATCTTGTCCAAGATGATGCCGATCTGAAGTTCACCCATACCCGAAATAACCGTTTCCCTGGTTTCAGCGTTAAAGTTATAGCGGAATGTCTTGTCTTCTTCCGCGGCCTTTACCAGGAATTCACCCAGCTTGTCGTCATCTTTTTTAGCCGCTGCGGATACCGCTACTCCATGTACCGGCTCGGGGAGTCTGAGGGGCAGGAAAGTGAAGTTTGAGTCCCCTGCGGTGATGGTGTCATTGGTTTTCAGCGTGGGGGACTTGGCGATGATCCCTACATCCCCCGTATTGAGTTCCCGAATTTCTTCGAGCTTTTTGCCCTGGCAGACGTAGAGTTTGCCTACCCGCTCCTTCTTGTTTTCAGTGGCATTGAAAATTTCCGATTCGGCGGAAAGCCTGCCGCCGTATATTTTGACCCAGGAAAGTTTCCCGGAGAACTGGTCATAGGTGGTCTTGATCACCAGAGCAGCCAGGGGCTTGCCGGGATCAAGCTGGAATTCCTGTTGGGAACCATCGGCGCCGATTACCACGTCCTTGACGGAAACGCTGCCGGGACTTATATCGGTCATAAAGTCCAGGAACGCGGCGAGCCCGGAATTTTTCAGAGCCGCCCCTGCAAAAACCGGTATGAAGGCATTAGCCGCCAGGGCCTCCACAAGGCCGATGTGCATTTCTTCTGCGTCCAGGGATCCCTTGTCTATGTATTTCTCCATCAGGGAATCGTCCCCTTCGGCGGCGGCCTCGATGAGCCGCTCCCGGGCGGCGTCAGCGGCGGCCTGGTATTCGGCGGGGATGGGCGCTTCTTTTTCAAGCTCTCCGGCGGTCCCTGCGGTATAGGCTTTGGAATTAAGGACATCGATGATCCCTTTATAATCAGGACCCGTCCCCATAGGCAGCGTAAAAGGCACGGGGTCTACCTTGAATTTCTCCTTGATGTCCTGGAGGCTCTTATTAAAATCGGAACGCTCGTCGTCCAGTTTGGTGACAAAGAAGCCCCGGGGTTTCTTCCGGCTTTCCAGATTACGCCAGAGCTTTACCGTCTCTATCTGCACACCCGCCTTGCCGTCAACAGTCAGCAAAGCGAATTCCGCAGCCCTGAAACTCAGGATCACATCCCCGATAAAATCCGATGATCCGGGAGTATCGAAGAGGTTTATCTTCCGTCCGTTCTTTTCCACGCGGGCCAGGGCAGTATGAATAGAAATCTTCCGTTCGATTTCTTCGGGACTGGCATCGCTTACGGTCTTCCCCGATTCGACGGTTTCCGCACGAGGAATCACTCCGCCTGCAAAGAGAAGATGCTCAAATAAGGTTGTTTTGCCGGTTCCGCCATGCCCGGCTATGGCTGCATTTTTTATACAATCCGTCGTGTAACTCATTGGGGAACTCCTTCCTAACCATATTGGAACGGACTTTGCATATTGTCAAGAAAAAATTTGTAGCTATGGAAAAAATTCGTTAAAATACTGTAATATATTGAGGATTAAGGGGAAAGTGAACCAAATGGACGACAGGAAAAAAACAATCAGGGAGTACGAAGACAAAAAAAAGGAAACCCTGGATTCGATTGAGGTAATGCTGGAAAAGTTGGGTGCATCCATTCTGTCCCATTCAGACCAGGATGACGATTCGGATTATTGCCGGCTTACCCGGGACATCAAGGATTCCGAGGTGTATATCTCCGCCATTGAAGAGGACATTGCCAGGATTAAAGCGGCGGAAGAGGATATTCAGAGGAAAGATCAGGAAACCACAGCCCGGACCAAAGATCTTTCAAAGCTTTTTACCCGCCTGGGAGAATGTGTTCTGGGGGACGACTGCATTGATGCGATTAAGCCCTATCAGGCACAGGCGGAAACCCTGTATTCTAAGATTAAATCCTTAGAAGATCGGCTGGAACAGCTTGAAGATCGGGGGGAGGGTAATGTTTTTACCTGGATAGGTAAAAATACCCAGGGGGTGGTGATCCGTTCCTTTTTGGGAACCAGCCGGAACAGCCTTCAAAAGATTTTTACCGCCGCGGGAGAAAAATATTCCCAGTCGGTTTCCATAGAGATAGAGACCAGTGACCGCATCAGGCCGCTTCTTGGGGAAATCGATACCGTTAAAAAGGACTTGGAGGTTCTTGGCGCCGCTCTTGTCCGCCTGAAAGAGGAACGCCGGCGTATAAACGACGCTTTTAGTCCCGATGGGGGTCCGGCTAAAAAAATACAGGCCCTGGAACGGCGCATTGCCCATTCCAAGGAGGAACTGAGGGGCGTGTTCCTGCAATATGGCCGCAGCATTGAGGCCGAAGCCGCCGCCCCTCCTATGGAAGAGGCGGATACCCGGCTTCTGGAAGCCATTCGTAAAAGCCGGCAGTCTATTCGGGAATACGACCGGGAGATCGAAAAGCTTGAGGCTTCCCTGGCCATAGACGAGGAGAAGGCGGCTATTGCCAAGATGGAAAAGGCCGTCAAAGACCACGAAGCGCGGATCCGGGCCGGCGAAGATGCCATAGCAAGCCTTACCGCGCAAATCGGCGAGGCCAAGGCCCGGATAGAGGAATTGACCAGGGTTTTGTAGGGGCGGCGGGTTATCCAGAACCCCGGGGCGCAAAGAAAAATGGAAAAGCTGCTTTTAACACGGTTATCTTGAAGCCTGCCGGGGTTATGGGTATACTCCAATTAGGACCCCTGCAAATAGAAACCAAAAACCATAATCGTACGGTGATTATGATGGTAATGTATTGAGGAAATATGCCAGTAAAGCGTGAAAACAAGGACCCTCCGGCGACAGAGAATGTAAAAAAGATGACTAAAACAGCCGGCCAGACCAAAGCAGCTTCTCCGGTCTACGATGAATCGAAGATCAAAACCCTCTCGTCCCTGGAACACATACGGCTGCGGACCGGGATGTATATAGGCCGTTTGG
>JAISOQ010000053.1 GCA_031275515.1 Treponema sp.
TTATCCTTTTCTCTTTTTTCTCCTTTGCCCTGATATCCTGTTCCGGGAATGAGGAGCTTTCGGAAGAAGATATTGACGCCCTGGGGCTTGAGGGCTTGGAGGCCGTTCTTGCCAAAACCGCCGGCAAACCCTGGAGGGGAGAGGAATTTGTCCCCGGAAGGCTGGGCGGAACCTGGAACGGCGTTATCGACGCGGATCCCAAGAGTTTTAATATTCAGGTGTCCGAAGGGGATACTTCTACCAGAGCCGTGGTGGGGGCCATGCAGGATTACCTTTATGATTACGATCCGGCGGCCCGGCAATGGAAACCCCGCTGCGCTTCCGCGGAGATCCGGGTGGACGAAGAGGCGGGAACCCTGGACGTGATCTATACCCTCCGGGAGGATCTCTACTGGACCTGGTATGACTCGGACCGGAAAGTTCCGGTTACCAGCGACGACATCATCTTCTGGTACAACGAGATTGAGGGGGATCCCGGCTTTCACAGTTCCGCCTATAACGGCCAGTTTGTTACCATGCCGGACGGAACAGAGAAACGCATTACGATTGAAAAGATAGACGACCGCCGCTTTTCCTTTCATTTTCCCCGCATCGTGGCAAATCCCATTCTTTCGACCAACCGGGACATAGCCCCCCGCATGGATTATGAAGAAGCGAAACGGGAGCGGGGCGTCCAGGGAGTGCTGGACCTCTTCAATGTGGAGACCGATCCCAGGACCATCCCTTCCATGGGAAAGTGGCATCTTGTCGAATATGCCCCCCAACAGCGGCTGGTATACAAGCGGAACCCCAATTACTGGGAGAAGGACAAGAACGGCCTTTCCCTTCCCTTTGTTGAAGAAAAAATCGCCCGGATTATCCCGGACGAAAACACCCAGCTTCTCCTGTTCAAGCAGGGGGATACCGAGTCTTACGGCCTGCGTCCCGAGGACCTGGACGAGCTTGTCAACAAGCGGTTCCGGGAGGCCAAAACCGGTATCGCCGGTTTCTTCCAGCGCCTTTTTGGGAAGAACTTCCGCACCGATTATACGGTGTTCAACGCGGAAGGCGCCCTGAGCGCAAGCATGTGGATCTTCAACCAGAACCCGGTAAACAGGGACGCGCCGTATTACGAATGGTTCACCCAAAAAGAATTCCGCCAGGCCATGAGCTGCCTCCTGAACCGGGACCGGATCATCAGCCAGGTATACCGGGGGCTTGCGGAGCCCAAGCTCAACTTCTTCCCCGAACCTAACCCCTATTACAACGGGGATATTAAGCTGCAATACCTCTACGATCAATCCCGCGCCCTTTCGTTGCTGGAATCCGCCGGGTTCAGCCGGGACGGGGGCGGGGGGGCTCTCCGGGACAGTAAGGGCCGGGCGGTGGAATTCGATTTAACCATAGGTTCCGACAGTTCCATCAGTACCGACATCGCTTCTATCATCATGGATGAACTGGCAAAGGCGGGGATCAAGATAACCATCAGGACCCTTGATTTCCAAAAGATGGTGGAACAAATGTTTGAGACCTACGACTGGCAGTCCATGATCATGGGGCTTTCCAGCTCAAACATCTTCCCCACCCAGGGCAGCAATGTCTGGCCTTCCACAGGAAACTTCCACATGTGGTATCCCCTCCAAGAAACGCCCGCCACCCCCTGGGAGGCCCGGATCGATTACCTTTACAACGAGGGGGCTTACACGATTGATCAGGAAAAGGCCAAGGCGATCTGGGACGAATACCAGGAGATCATCCTGGAACAGTGCCCGGTTATTTACCTGGTCAGGCCCCGCAGTTTTGCCGCTCTCCGGGACCGGTGGGATCAGTCAAACGTGTATTTTGACAACATCAACGGGTTTGAAACGAACCATATATTCTTAAAGTCATGAACGGAATGAAGGCGGGGGGCGTCCAATCCCGGCAGGGGGCCGGGTTGACCGGGATTACGGCGGTATTGATGCGGCCTTTCTACGGCTTCAAACGGAAGGCGCCTCTGGCCTCATACGCTGTGAGCCGGATCATCACTATGGCGGCAACGCTTTTTATCCTGGGTTTCGCGGTATTCGGCCTCATGGAGCTGGCCCCGGGGGACATCGTGGATCAGATCATGATGCAGCAGCTTTTCAGCGAGGATCAGGGCCGGGCGGGACAGAACCGGGATGCCCTGAACATGGAACAGCTTGAGGAGCGGCGGGCCGCCCTGGGGCTGGACCAGCCTTTCTACGCCCAGTATTTCCACTGGATAGGCAGGGTCCTGCGGGGCGATCTGGGGACCAGCCTCATTTCCCGGGCGCCGGTGTCTTTTCTTATCGCTTCCCGTATGGCAAATTCGGTGCTCCTCAACCTCATCTCCCTGGTACTCATCACCTTTTTTTCGTTCTTCCTGGGGGTCTACTTTTCCACCAAGGCCGGAACCGCCACGGACCTGGCGGTAACCTTCTTCGCCTTAGTGCTCCATGCGTTTCCGGGGATACTGCTCCTCATTCTGTTGCAGCTCTTTGCCTCGGTGACCGGCCTCTTTCCGGTAACCGCCTATCCCCCCTTCCCCTTTGCTTCCGCTCCGGGACGTTTCGTCTTTTCCTACGCCCACCACATCTTCCTTCCCCTCCTTGCGTCCTTTCTGGGAGGGATAGGGGGGACCCTGCGGATGATACGGGCGACCATGCTGGATCAGCTGGGGCAGCCGTACATCACGAGCCTCCGTTCCCGGGGCATAGGGGAATGGCGGATCTATTTTAACCACGCCTTCAGGAACACCCTGAACCCTTACATCACCGGAAGCGCCAATCTTCTGGCAAGCCTGTTCTCCGGCTCCCTCATCCTGGAGATCATCTTCGCCTATCCCGGCATAGGCCGGCTCATGTACGAGGCTGTCTTGCAGGAAGACATCAACCTGGTGCTGGCGAACCTCATGTTCATCTCCTTCCTGGTCCTCCTGGGCATGGTCCTGGCGGATATAATTCTGGCCCTGGTTGATCCGAGGATACGGTATGGAAAGGAATGATGTGGTTATCCGGGAGGGGGGAAGCCTCCCCCCTGCCTACAGCCTGCGGCTTCCGGCGCCCCCCTCTGCGGGGGCTGCAATGGCCGCAAAAGCGGCCTACATTACCCCCGCAACGCCCCCCTTTAACAACATCAGTTTTAGGGAGCGGCTGAAATGAAGCGGTTCCTCACCTATCTCAGGGCCCGGCCTTTGGGAATGGCGTCTCTCGTTGTTCTCCTTATCTTTTATCTTATGATGGGTTTCGCCGAATTTATCGCCCCCTATTCTCCTGCCACAACCTTTCCTGAGATGACCTATCATCCGCCGAACCTGCGGTTCTACCAGGGGAAGCCGGGGGCCCAGCACGCCAGGGTGGTCAACACCATCAACTGGCGCTATATCCGGGTCCGGGGGCGGTACGGGGAGGTCAGGCTTTTCGGCAAGGGGGAACCCTACAAACTGTGGGGCCTCATTCCTGCGGACCGCCATCTCTTTGCCTCCCCGCCCGGCGGCTATCCCGCCTTCCTCATGGGGGCGGACAACCTGGGCAGGGATCTTTTTTCCCGCATTGTTTACGGCAGCCGCATCTCCCTTACCATAGGATTTATCGCTACCGCCATATCCCTGGTGTTGGCGATACTGTTCGGCGGCCTTTCGGGTTACTTCGGCGGCATGACCGACTGGACCATCATGCGCTTTTCCGAATTCTTCATGCTCATCCCCGGCCTCTATCTGATACTTTTTCTGCGTTCCCTCCTGTCGTCCACCATGGATTCAGGCCGGTCCTACATGATGATAACCCTGATCCTCTCCCTCGTCGGCTGGCCCGGTTCCGCCCGGACCATACGGGGCATGGTACATGCCATCAAACGGGAAGAATTCGTGCTGAACGCCCAACTGGAAATGATCCCCGCCGTGGTGATCATCGCCCGGCATATCATCCCCCAGATCGCAAGCCTCCTCATCGTGAGCATAGCCCTGAGCGTACCGGGCTTCATCATGACGGAGACTACCCTCTCCTACCTGGGTCTGGGCATCGTGGACCCCGCAGTAAGCTGGGGTTCCCTCATCAAGCGGGACATCTCTACCTTGAGCAATCTGCAAAACTACCCCTGGCTCCTCAATCCGGTGTGGTTCCTCCTGGCAGTAACCCTGGCGTTTAATTTTATCGGCGATGTACTCAGGGATTATTACGATCCCTATCACATGGTGTTTGGGCCCAGGCTGTTAAGGCTGCGAAAAAAGGGAAAACGGCGAAATGATAAATAAACAGAGACTGTTCCAAAACCCCGGGGGGTCCGGGGGGCCTTGGGCCTCCCGGCAGGGGCGTTACGGGGGCGGAGCCCCCGTAGTGGGGGTAGGCCGGGACCTTGGCCCGGCCTCAGGGGGCGGCTGCCCCCTCCCTAACTTAAGGGAAACGGCGAAATGATGAATGAACAGGCAAAAACGCCCCTGCTTGAAGTCCGGGACCTTAAAGTTGATTTTTCCGTTCTCCGGGGTTTTACCCGTACATCCATACAGGCGGTACGGGGGGTGTCCTTTACCCTGGAACGGGGAGGCATCCTGGGCATCGTGGGGGAAAGCGGCTCCGGAAAGAGTGTCTCTACCCAGGCGATACCGGCCCTGCTCCCCAAGAGCGCCGCGGTTGCCGGGTCCATACGCTACGAGGGGACGGAACTTACGGGGCTTGACGCCGCCGCCCTCCGGGAATACCGGGGCAGGAAAATCGGGATGATCTTCCAGGAACCGGGACGTTCCTATGATCCGCTTCAAAACATGGCCGCCGTGTTTTTTGAAACTTTCCGCAACAGGGATCCCAAAATAAGCCGGGAGGAATCGGACGAAAAGGCCGCCGCCCTCCTTCTGGAGACAGGGCTGGAACGGGGCCGGGAGCGGCTCGTCAATTTCCCCCACCAGTTTTCCGGGGGCCAGCTCCAGCGCATAGGCATAGCCCTGGCTCTGGCCCAGGGCTGCGAACTTCTCATCGCCGACGAGCCGACTACGGCCCTGGACGTAACCATACAGAAACAGATTGTGAACCTCCTTAAAACATTACGGCGCAGGCGTTCCCTTTCCGTCATATTCATCAGCCACGACATCGATCTTGTGGCGGACATTTCCGACCGTATCATGGTCATGTACGGCGGCCTTGTGATGGAGTCGGCGGAGGCCCGGACCATCGCGGCCCATCCCCTGCACCCCTACACCCGCGCCCTTCTTGCGGCTTCTCCCCGGTTCGGGAGCCACTACTCCCGGGAACGGCTTGTTTCCATCCCCGGAAAGGTTACGGATCCGTCAAACCCGGAACCCGGCTGTCCCTTTGTCCCCCGGTGTCCCGAAGCCGGGCCTGAATGCGGGGCGGGCATACCGCCGCTTGGGGCGGTTAACCGGGAAAACGGCCCGGCAATTAACCGGGAAGTGCGGTGCGTCCACATAAACGCGCAGGATTACTACGGGGAGGCCCGGCATGGCGGTCATTAAGGTCGAAAACCTCAAAAAGCGGTTCAATCTGGAAGCGGGTTTTTTTGCCAGGTTTGGCCGCTTTGTCTATGCGGTAAACGGCGTGTCTTTTTCCATAGGGGAAAACGAAACCTACGGTCTTGCGGGGGAATCCGGCTGCGGTAAAACCACTACCGCCCGGCTCCTGGTACGCATGTATGAAAGCGACGGGGGAAGCATCCTGTACCATGACAGTATTGATGTGGGGAGCTTAAAGCGGGGGGAACTGAGGAAGTACCGGGAAAAGGTCAAGTACGTGTTCCAGGACCCGGCTCGTTCCCTTAACCCCCGCATGACGGTCTACGATGTCCTGACATCGGGGTACCGCTGGTCTTCGATCTGGCCGGGAGAAAAGAAGGCCCGGCGCGAGGCGGCGGAAATTCTTGAAGAAACGGGCCTCAGCGCGGCGGATCTGGAACGGCGGCCTGCGGAATTTTCAGGAGGCCAGCGGCAGCGCATCTCCATAGCCAGGGGCCTCCTGATGAAGCCGGACCTCCTGATCTGCGACGAGGTGGTGTCCGCCCTGGATGTTTCCATTCAGGGGCAGATACTGAACCTGCTCCTGGATATTCGGTCCCGGCGCAGCCTCTCCTTTCTGTTCATCGCCCATGACCTCAAGGCGGCTTCCTATTTCTGCGACCGTATAGGGGTCATGTACCGGGGGGAACTCTTGGAGGAAGCGGCGGCGGCGGACCTCTACCAAACCGCCCGGCACCCTTACACCAGGCTGCTCTTCTCCTCCGTTGCCGGTCCTGCGGGAGAGGAAGGCGGGCCGCCGGATGGAAGCGCGGGAGATGCGGCGGAAAAACGGGAAACGCTGAAAGGCGAAATCCGGACGCCGGTAACCGAGGTTTCAGGCTGCGCCTTTGCCGAGCGCTGCCC
>JAISOQ010000064.1 GCA_031275515.1 Treponema sp.
TTCCCATTGCCTTTTTTGCCGTTCCGGGTTATGTTAGGACCATGGCAATGGGGACACTTGATGTCTATGGTTATTAGCATTATTCCATAATATTTCTTTGTGTCCCTGTTGTCTTTACCACTCCATCATACTTTGTAGATCACTACCAAAAATAATTATCCATTCACCTTCGATGGATATGTCCGATTCTTTGTAAATCGGGTTTGCCCTGACACGCCGGGCAAACAGCGTTCCGTTTGCGGTCAGGAGGCCAAACTCCCTGATTGCCATGCCGTTGGCTTCCGACACAAGGAGCTTCCAGTTGATCTGCACCTGCCCGTTGGCGGGATAGGTGAATCCGTCTACCCCTTTCGTGAAGGCCCCGGTAATTTCCGTGTCGGCCACCGTAGGGGGGCTGCCGTTAGTACCGACAGAAATCCTGTTGACACTCCTTTGCGCTGCATCCCCGGCGATAAGGTGCGCCATCTGGAGGCGCGCGCCGTTTGCGATGTAAAGAATCAAGGACGAAATCCGGAAGGATATAGGAAAATATATGAAAACAAGCAATTAGAATTATTCAACTAACACAAAGATTACTTGGGCAAACATACCCCGAGGCTTGCCTCGGGGTCATTGATTGCCATATCAACTCCTTATACTTTGCATCCTTCTGTCTTTTGCGCTGCTGACAAAGCCCTTCGCGCAATCTCGTTACCGGCAAGATTAGCCTCGCCGCACAACTCAATGAGCTTCTCAAGTAATTCAAGTTCCTTAGGGGTTAAATCGTTCTCCGCTCCATTTAACGCCGGATTTTCCTGAATTTTTTGAAATTTTTCTTCGACCGCTCTGTTCTCCGCTAATGCCCTGGCTATTGTATTTATCTTTTTCCTTCTCTACGTAAGCCCGCCGGCAATGGTTTATATGTTTATCCGCACAAGCGGGTAAATCAAACATTAGAGTATCACTGCCGATACCAACTTGTTTCAGATCTTATGGAATAAGGGCTGAAACAAGAGGTCCCCAGGTCCCTTGGGACTACTGGCGGAGGGCGCTTCACCGAGGGCTATGACGCTGTACCATAAACAGAGGGGGTCTCTTTAGAAAACTTTGTATAGCGCAATGCCTCATTTTAAAAAGTAACTTTAGGCGGCTGGTCATCTTCCGGAGGAAGGGGACCAGAGAGCGGCAGACCTCAGCAAAGCGGACCCCCAGGGGCCTTCCCTATTTTATCCATTTTTACACGTGTAAAATCTATTTACTGCTTTTCCGGCTCGGCATAGACTGGCTCTATGGAATTCATGAGTATACAAGACTTAGTTGCCATATCCCGGCGTTACGGCGCGGATCCTGATTATGTCGTTGCCGGCGGCGGCAACACATCCTTCAAAGATGAAACCACCCTGTATATCAAAGGATCCGGTTCGTCCCTGGCGGAGGCGGAACCGGAACGTTTTGTCCGTATGGACCGCAGGCTCCTGAAAGGGATATGGGAAAAGACCTATCCCGAAGATCCCGGGGAACGGGAAAGGGCGGCCCTGGCGGATATGATGGCCGCCCGTATGAGCGGGGAAGAGCAAAAGCGTCCCAGCGTAGAAACCCTGCTGCATGATCTTCTGCCATTTGCCTTTGTCGTGCATACCCATCCGGCGCTGATTAACGGCCTTACCTGTTCCCGGGAGGGGGAAAACGCGGCGGCGGAACTTTTTGGCGGCGAAAGCATCTGGATTCCTTCGATTAATCCGGGGTATATCCTTTCCCGGCAGGTCAAAGAGGCTATGGACGCCTATACAAAGCGGCAGGGCCGGCCCGGGGCGATTATCTTCCTGCAGAACCACGGGATCGTTGTGGGGGCCGATACAACCGGCGGCATTCAGGAACTGTACCGGCGGATCATGGAAACCGTGAAAACCCGGATCAGCCGGGAGCCTGATTTGTCCGGGGAAGTTTCCGCTTACGCCTGTTCCGCCGATGTGGGCCAAGTCCTGGGGCGTCTGTCGGGGGGCAAGGCAGCTCGTTTTTTGCGTAACAACGAGATTGCCGCCCTGGTCAGGGACCGGCGCTCTTTCTTCCCGGTCTCCGGACCTTTCAGCCCGGACCACATCGTTTACGCCGGGAGCGATCCGCTTTTTGCGGATGCGCCGGATGGGGACGCCGGGGAAATCGCCGGAGGGCTTGAAGCGGCCTGGAAACAGCATAGTGAAAAAACCGGAAGGGACCCCAAGATAGCGGCAGTTCAGGGCCTGGGGGTCTTCGGCATCGGCAGTACGGATAAAGCCGCGGGGCTGGCGCTGGAACTTTTTATTGATGCGGTAAAGGTAGCGGCCTATACGGAAGCCTTTGGGGGAGTACGGTTTATGTCCCCGGATCAGATCGATTTCATCAATACCTGGGAAGTGGAACAGTACCGTTCCAAAGTCGCGGGAATTAACGGGTAATTAAAGACACTGGTATGCAGGTTATAACGCTTTTTATTTTAAGGAGGAAAACATGAAGCCCTACGAGAATACGGAAGCTGTCGAAGCGGCTTACGGTCTGGCAAAAGAAGCCTACGGCAAATTCGGGATTGATACCGACATGGCTATCAAGGCCGCCCTGGAAATCCCCATTTCCGTACAGTGCTGGCAGGGGGATGACGTCACCGGCTTTGAGGGGGCCGATAGAATTTCCGGCGGCGGCATTCTCGCTACCGGCAACTATCCTGGCCGGGCGCGGAACGGCGATGAACTGCGGGCGGACGCTGAATTCGCCTTCTCCCTTATTCCGGGGGAAAAGCGGTTCAGCCTCCACATGCTCTACGCTGAAACCGGCGGTGAAAAAATTGGCCGGGACGAGTTGGAACCGGAACACTTCAAGCATTGGATGGACTGGTCCGGAAGGCAGAAGATACCCCTGGACTTCAATCCTTCGTTCTTCTCCCATCCCCTGGCTAATGACGGCTATACGCTGGCAAACGCCGATCCGGGGATACGCCGTTTCTGGATACGCCACGCCATTGCCTCACGGAAAATTGCCGCGGCTTTCGGGGCCAGCCAGGGTTCCCCTTCGGTGAACAACATCTGGATTCCCGACGGCTCCAAGGACCTGCCTGCCGACCGCCTTTCTCCCCGGCTCCGGCTCAAGGAGGCGCTGGACGAGATACTGGCTGTCCCCCAGGACCCCAAAACGATTACCGATACGGTGGAATCCAAGCTGTTCGGCATAGGAAGCGAGTCCTACGTGACAGGTTCTTACGATTTCTATCTGGCCTATGCTGCGGCCAGGCAGATCAACCTATGCCTGGACATGGGCCATTTCCACCCCACGGAAAACATCGCGGACAAGATTTCCGCAGTTCTGCTTTTTGTGCCGGGCCTGCTCATCCACTTTAGCCGGGGCATCCGCTGGGACTCTGACCATGTGCCTCTCTTTTCCGACGAGCTGCGGGAAGTGTGCCGGGAAATCATCAGGCAGAAAGCCCTGGACAAGATAGATTTTGCCCTGGACTTTTTTGACGCTTCGATCAACCGGATCGCCGCCTGGACCATAGGCGCCCGAAGCCTTCGCAAAGCCCTGCTGGAATCCCTGCTTGAGCCATCCGGGAT
>JAISOQ010000301.1 GCA_031275515.1 Treponema sp.
CAATTAGTTTGGGGCCGGGCCCCTTTATAAAAAAACAGGCGAACGCCGCATAATATACCCCTAATCGTATCTGGAAAAAAAATACGCGCTGGGCTATACTGCCTCAACTATGGAACTGAGTCAGGAATTTATCGGCGAGCTCAAAGTCAACGAAGTGATGCTCATGAAGAAGATTGCGGAGAAACTCTCCGTCAATGCGGGACAAGTTTCGGCGGTTGTTGGGCTGCTGGAAGAAGGGAGTACCGTGCCGTTTATCGCCCGGTACCGCAAAGAGCGGACCGGAAGCCTGGATGAAGTGCAGGTGAGGGATATTGAACACCTGTTCAGCGGCGGAAAGAACCTGGAGACCCGGCGGATTGAGATTATACGGGGGATTTTTGATCAGGGGAAGCTGACGGAGCCCCTCTACGGGAATATCATGAAGGCGGCCACCCTTACCGAGCTGGAAGATATTTACGCGCCTTATAAGCGCAAAAAGAAGACCCGGGGTATGCTGGCGGTGGAAAAGGGCCTTGAAGGTTTGGCGGAAGCGATGACCGCACTTGAGGAAAAGGCGCTTCTTGCCCGGGCGGCGGAATTCCTGCGCGAGGATGCGGAACACCCCGAGTTGTCCGTGGCGTCGGTCGCAGACGCCCTTCAGGGGGCTATGGATATTATCGCCGAGCGGGTATCCCAGGATACGGAAAACCGGGCGGCGGTGAAAACCTTTTACCTCAAGGATGGCCGCGTCATCGTCAAGGCTTCCGGGAAAGAGGGCCTGGGAGACGAGGAAGCGAAGAAGACTTCCACCTATCAGATGTACTGGGATTACACCGAGTCCTTGTCCCAGATCAAGCCCCACCGGGTATTGGCCATAAACCGGGGGGAACGGGAAGGGGTTCTTGACGTTACCATAGATGTAGACGGGGATACGGCGGTAAAACTGCTGCAGAAGAATTATGAGCTCCACAACGACTATCACCGGACCGCCGTTGAGGACGGACTCAGACGGCTCCTCTCCCCGGCGGTGATCCGGGAGATACGGGGGGAGCAGGGGGACACGGCGGACGAACATGGAATATCCGTGTTCAGCCAAAACCTCAAGAACCTGCTCATGCAGCAGCCCATCAAGGGGACCCGCGTGCTGGGGATAGATCCGGGGATCAGGACGGGAACGAAATGCGCGTTTCTCGACGACACGGGGAAATACCTGGGGAGTACAGTCATCTACAACCACAAGGCCGAGGAAGCCAAGCGGCTTCTCCTGGAGGGGATTAAGCGTTACGACGTGCAGCTTATCGCCGTAGGGAACGGCACAGGCGCCAGGGAAGTACAGGAGATCGTGTCCCAGGTGATTTCCGAAAACAGTCTGGAGGCCCTTTACACCGTGGTGGACGAAGACGGGGCGTCGGTGTACTCCGCAAGCGATATAGCCAGGGAGGAATTTCCTGAACTGGACCTGACCATACGGGGGGCGATTTCCATAGGCCGCAGGCTCCAGGACCCCCTGGCGGAACTCGTCAAGATCGATCCCAAGTCCATAGGCGTGGGCCTTTACCAGCACGATGTGAATCAAAAGAAACTGTCGGAAACCCTGGACGAAGTAGTGTCGTCGGTGGTGAACAACGTCGGCGTCAATCTCAATACCGCCAGTTCTTCGCTCCTAAAATACGTATCGGGGATCAACAGCTCCCTGGCGCGGAAGATTGTGAAGTACCGGGATGAGAAAGGCAAAATCGCAAGCCGTGAAGAACTTACCGCCGTGCCGGGTATGGGGCCCAAAAGCTTTGAACAGTGCGCGGGGTTCCTCAAGATACCAGAAAGCGCCGATCCCCTGGATAATACCTGGGTACATCCTGAAAATTACGGGATTGCCCGGGACATACACGCCACTATTACAACCACCGGCAGTATAAACACCGGGGAGGCTGGCCGGTTAAAAGAGAAATACGGCGTGGGGAATACCACCATCAACGATATAGTCGAGGAGCTTAAAAAGCCGAACCGGGACCCCCGGGATGAATATCCCAAACCCATCATGCGCAAAGGGGTGATAACCTTTGATGATTTGAGCGAGGGGATGAGCATCACCGGAAAGATCAAGAATGTGGTGGACTTTGGGGCTTTTGTGGATGTGGGGATCAAGGAAACCGCCCTGGTTCATATTTCCGAGATGAGCGACCGCTTTGTGAAGGACCCTCTGGAAGCGGTAAAAGTGGGGGACGTGCTGGAATTCCGCATCCTCAGCCTGGACCGGGACAGGCGGCGCATCAGCCTTACCCGGAAGACCGGCGGCGGGCAGGGAGGGGCTGCACAAAATGCGGGCGGCAACCGGACCTGGCAGAGCGGCGTCTCCGCGCCTGAGGGCAAGGAGGGCGGACGCAGGCGGCTGATAACCGTTAAGAAAGCCGGCGCCGAAGCGGGGAGCAGACCGGACAGGGAAGGAGGCGGCGCGGCGGGCCGCAGAGATGGACACGGCGGCTTTGGCAGGGGAAGCCGGGATGATGACGGAATCATGTATAACCCCTTCGAGGAGGCCTTTAGGAAGATGCAGGAGAAAAAAGGTAAACGGTAAAGCCGCCGCGGGGCGCAGGGCCGGCGCTGTAAAACCGCAGATCTTTATCCCAATCCCATGAAAACTGCTGTTTTTTCAAGAGAGGATAGCTTTACACAGGAAGCATAAAGTAGTATGATAAGTGCCTGTGATGGGTTTTGAAAGGGGAAAGCACGGAATTTTTGTAAAACCATATCAAATTTGACGTGTGACAATGACAGGATAGAGAAAAGGCGCCGCCGCATCCGAATATTCAGCAGAGGAGCCGGGCTAAAGTCCACTCGCCTTATATTCCTTTTGTCAATTCCCGAAAATATATCAAAACCGTGAAGAAGGAGACCGAGCCGGACTGTAAGTCCGCAAAATTTACAGGATAGAAAGCATTGTTACAAAGGGCGGGGTGATATTGCCCATCCCTATCATTCAAGGAGTATCTTTATGAAACTAAAGTACCGGTTAACAGTTATTGTTATGGCAATTTTGGTGGTGGTAGTAGCGGCTCTGGCCATTCTTCTGCTCTACCGGGCTTCCTCGATGCAGACGGCCACTGCCCGGGAAAGCCAGCAGCGTCTTGCCGCGGAGCAGGCCCGGGTTGTTCAGATGCGTTACGAGTACTATATACGGGTCGTAACTACCCTGGCGGAAACCTTAGCTGATTTTGATGAAACCGAGGTGGGCAGACAACGCAACCGGTACGAGCAATTCATGAAATCTATCCTTACATCCGAACAACGGATAGTCGGTATTTTTACGGTCTTTAAGCCGGATACCATCGATCGGGGACTGGACGCCGACTATGCCGGGAGGCCCGGCAGTACCGGAACCGGCCAGTGGGCCCCCTGGTATACCCAGAGAACCGGGACCACGGAATTCTTAACCTTTGACGACGTGCCGGGAATGATGTCTATTATCAACGGTCCCAACTCCCGGAAAGAGCAGATAGGCGATCCTGTGCCCCAGACCGTGGCGGGAAAGAACACCTATATCGTTAAGGTCAGCGTGCCGGTAGTCCACCGCAAAACAAACGAAGTGGTAGGCCGGGTGGGGGTGAACGTGGATACTGCGTACCTCCAGCCTATCGTGGATGAGACCATAAAGAATCATCTGGACATAAACGCCATGACGGTCTATTCGGATAACGGCACCGTAATCGCCAGTTATGCTACCGACCAGATCGGGAAGCTCCTCAAGGACGCCCAGAGCGGGTTATTCAGCAAAGAAACCAACGAAGCTCATGATGCGGTAGTCAGGGGAGAAATGCGCAGGTTTACGGAATATTCGGATGTTCTTAAGTTAAACCTGGAACTGATCTTGTATCCCTTTACCATTGCGGAAACCGGGGTAAGCTGGTCCTTAATGCTGGGTACGGCCAACGAGGTAATCATGAAAGATATTAATTCCATGATGACCTTTACCATTATCATAGCAATAGTATCGATTATCGTTATGGGAGTGATCGTCTTCCTGGTCTCCAACAACATATCCAGGCCCATCGTCAATGTGGCCCTTACCCTCAAGGACATATCCGAAGGGGAAGGGGATCTGACGAAAACTATCAATGTTATATCCCATGATGAAATCGGCGATCTGGCCCAGTACTTCAACGCGACTCTGGAGAAGATCAGAAAGCTGGTGATTACCATAAAGAACCAGGCCGTGGCCCTCTTTGATATTGGGAATGAACTTGCCAGCAACATGACCGAAACCGCGGCGGCGATCAACGAAATTACGGCCAACATCCAAAGCATCAAAGGCCGGGTGATCAACCAGTCCGCCAGCGTTACCGAAACCAATGCGACGATGGAGCAGATCACGGTAAACATCGACAAGCTCAATGGGCATGTGGAGCGGCAGAGTTCCAGCGTAGCCCAGTCGTCCTCAGCCATAGAGGAGATGCTCGCCAACATCCAGTCCGTGACCCGTACATTGATCAAAAACGGCGATAATGTGAAGGACCTTATAGAAGCCTCCGACGTGGGGCGGACCGGGCTTCAGGAAGTGGCGGCCGACATACAGGAGATAGCCCGTGAGTCCGAGGGATTATTGGAGATCAACGCGGTGATGGAAAACATAGCGAGCCAGACGAACCTGTTGTCGATGAATGCGGCGATAGAAGCCGCCCAT
>JAISOQ010000243.1 GCA_031275515.1 Treponema sp.
GTAACCGTTACGGCAGATGACAACGGCGAAGAGCCCGGTACCCTCACCCCCGATACGGAAACACCGGTAACAGGGGTACGTCTTGACAAACAAAACTTAACCGTTGCGGCAGGGGCTCAGGAAGGATTAATAGCGGCAGTTGAGCCGAAGGAAGCGACAAACCAAGCGGTAACCTGGACGAGCAATAATGAATCTATAGCAACGGTGGACGACCAGGGCGTAGTTACCGGCAAAGGCGTGGGAACCGCAACAATCACGGTAAAAACAAATGACGGCAATAAAACCGCTCAATGCACGGTATCCGTTATCCCAGCCGGAGAAACCACCCAGGCCAAGATAACTATTACCGGCATATCTGCAAAGTATCAGGGCAATAATTATTATGCTAAAGCATTTGTTTTTCCGGATGGAACTTCCTTGTTTGATATGGTTGCAGATTCTGGGATACTGGCTGGGGGCAGCGTGGAGTTAGTATCCGGAAGCGCCGATATTGATCTCAGCGAGGGGATGGAGAAGATCCCCTGGTTTCCCAAAAGCGGGAGCAGCTATGCGGTATTTTTTATGATTAGGGACGACAAAGATACCTTGCTCTACTATGCAGGAGAGAAGAAAACGGTGTCTTTTAATAATCAAGCAGCTGCCTCCATTGCTTTTTCGCAGTTTACAGATGTTACAGAGACACTGAACGAGTTCATCGAGGAGCAAAAGCAAGAATAATTGAACCGCCGCCCTAAGGCGGGGACTGGGCGCGGCCCTATCCCCGCCTTATCCAAAAATCTCAGGCAATCACAATATGCTGAATCTCCCCCCAGGGGCCCAGTTCACCCCGTTCATTCTGCCAACGGGCGGCGCAGGACAAAAATTTCCCTTCCGCTTCCGGCGGTAGATCAAGAACAAAGGGGGTACGGGTCATCAGGCGGGTCTGCGCCAGGGCGGTATAATCCGTTATCTTTTCCGGTCCCCATATATAATTTAAAAGACAGCCGTTACAGCCGCAGGGAATGACGCGGCTGTCCGGCGTGTTCTCGTCCTGAAAACGGATCTCCGCCCGAAACCCCCCAAGCGCCTTGAGGCCGCTGATCAAGGCCCTGGCCGTTGGTTTTCCAATGGGCGTATGGGCCGCGGGTCCCGGTTGTGCAGATTCATAGCCGTCCTGTCCTCATTGGTTACGGGATCAAACTTGAGATACTGTTGAATAAAGGGGCGGACAAAGCCCTCCGCCGCCTTCCGCCGGCCGTTTTTTTCTTCAGTATCCACGGAAGCATGAGGCCCTAAGGTCTTGACATACGCGGCGCGCCAGCCGGCGTTATGTTGTTTCAAGACGGCTGCCTTGCCGGCGGGAATGTGCGTCCATGACCCGCCTGAGGTTTTTGTGTCTACATAACCGGTCAAATTTGCCAGCCAGCCGTCAAAATCAGCGTCTTTTGAAGGGATAAAGTCCTGGGTATGCGGCATAATTCACTCCTTGATCTGTTTTTTTCGCCTGGCGGTAGTTGTCGGCCATTCAGCGGTTTTTCCCTGCGGCCCGGCAGTCTCCGCCAGCGTCTCTTCCGTGCGTTTATCCTGGAACAAGGAACTATGTCATTGACGAAGGTACTCCAAAATGCTACGCTTTTTACTCAATATTGATACATGTGAGGTACGATAATCCATGGCGTTCAAAGGGAAGAAACAGCCCGTTCGGCATGAGGCGGAACAGTCTGAATTTATCCAGAGGTTTAAGGCGAATCCTTTCATTTTTGTCGGGACTATTATCGTCCTGATTATCGTGATTGTTGCGTTTGTCCTGGTTCCGGCTATAGTCCCGGAAGCGGGCCGCATGGTGGAATTGAATTTCGGGTCCTATAACAAGATCCCCATCAATTATGTACCGGGGAACTATTTTGCCCAGGTACGGGAAAATCTTGCCCGGTACCGGCAAAACTCAACAAATATCGAAGTGTCCATGGAAGTTTGGCGCGGGGCCTTTGAAGAAACGGTTGTCCATACCGCCATCCTCGAAGAGGTAAAACAGACCGGGTATGTGCCATCCCAGGAACAGGTGGATAAGGAAGTGGCCCAGCAATTCCAGGTAGACGGCGTTTTTGACGCCTCCCGGTACCGGCAGCTGGACCGCAGCGCCCGGATGTCCTTATGGCGGGGAGTGCGGGATTCGCTTATCGCCCGGCGTTACCGGGAGGATGTCACGAATCTCAGGATTCCTTCAAAGGAAACCGAATTTATCGCCGCTATGGCTTCTCCCCGGCGGAGTTTCGACCTGGCCGCCTTCCCCCTCAGTTCCTACCCGGATACTGAAATTGCCCTTTATGCCGCTGAAAATCCTGATTTGTTCCGTCTTACGCATTTTTCCCGAATCACCCTGAGTTCCAGCGAGGCCGAAGCCCAGACCGTTCTGGCTTCAATACAGGACGGAACGACGACTTTTGAGGAAGCGGCGGGAACCCACTCCCAGGACGGTTATGCCGACCGGGGGGGAGACATGGGGCTCAAGATGATCCATGAATTAACTTTCGAGATCCCGGATGCGGAAGCCCGGAATAGTATAATCGCTCTGCAAGGGGGGGAATACAGTCCCGTCGTCAAAGTTCCGGCGGGCTGGGCGTTTTTCCGCGCCGAAGTAACCCCCTATGCCGCGGACCTTGCCGACAGCGGCAACCTCTCCAAGATACGGAGTTATCTGCTGGATCTTGAACGGGGCCGGATAGAAGACTGGCTTATAGCTCAGGCTGAAATTTTTATCGCCCGGATAAAAGAAGAGGGGTTTGACGCCGCCCTGGAAGCCCAGGAGGGCCTTACTAAACAGAGTTTCGGTCCTATACCCATCAACTATGGGGGAGTCGATCTCTTTGATTCGCTCCGGTCCGCAGGGGTGCAGGAACTTGTTTCCGCAGATTCCAACGAGAATTTCTGGCGGACCGCCTTTTTCACCCCCCTGGAAACTCCTTCCATACCCCTGGTACTGGGGAACAATGTGGTGGTCCTCTACCCTAAAGAGGAAATTCCTGCGGAGGAATCGGAAGTGGAAACAGTCAAATCCATCTATTCGTCCTACTGGCTCAGTTATAACGCCGAAATGGGTTTACGGAATTACTTCCTGAGGAGCAGCAAATTTGAAGACCGTTTCTTCGAGGCTTTCTATAAATTCATTTATAATCCTTATTCTTTTTGATGATTGATTGATGTCCGGGACGGAAGGCGGGCAGGATGAAAAACCCCGGCAGCTTTCGGCGCGCCAGGGTTTTTCCGTTTTTTATCGCGGCAAGATCCTTCTTTCCCGGATAGACCCGATAGGCCAGGCTGAACGCGCCGCCGAAGCCGCGCCGGTCATGAACCGCACCCTTTATTTCTGCCCCTCCCCTCTCTACGGGTACGGCCTCTCGCGCCTCCTCAACCGGATAAGCGGCGATTCCGCCGTACTCTGCGTGGAAACCGACGAAAACCTTATGGCCCTGTCCCTGGCCGTCCCGGATGCGCCCTGGAAGGAGAACCCCTCCCTCAGACTGGTGCGTACTGCCGATACCGAGGCCCTCTGTACCTTTGTGCGGAGAACCTGGGGCAGCCGCCGTTTCCGCCGGGTAACGATCCTCCGCTTCTCCGGGGGATGGCAGCTTGCCCCCAAGGTCTACGACGCCCTGGCCGGGGCGCTTCGAGAGGACATCGCCGTGGACTGGGCCAACGCCATGACGACGGTCAAGCTGGGCCGCTGTTTCATCCGCAACGTCCTCAGAAACCTCCCCCGTATCCCCCGCTCCCGGCCTTTGGGCGATCTCTGTTTTGGTAACGCGCCGACGCTGGTCCTTGGGGCGGGGCCTTCCCTGGACCGGGTTCTGGAGGGGCTTTCCGCCGCCTTTGGGGACCTGTCCGGGGCCCGGAGGCCATTCCGCATCATCTGTGTGGACACTGCCCTGGAAGCCCTGAAAGAGCGGGACATCAAGCCCGATCTCGTGGCTGCCCTGGAAAGCCAGCATTGGAACCTCCGGGACTTTATCGGCCTCGGTTCCTGGGAGGTCCCGGTGGCTATGGACCTTTCGGCCCTGCCCGCCACAGGCGAAACCCTTGGGGCCGACCCCCGCCTCTTTGTAACCCCCTGGGCCCCCCTGCGCATCTTCGACCGTCTGGAAGACGCGGGCCTCCTGCCGGAAGCCTTCCCGCCTCTGGGTTCCGTGGGCCTTACCGCCGCGGCCCTGGCCCGGCGTCTCTGCGGCGGTCCCATCGTCCTGGGGGGCCTGGACTTTGCCTTTACGGACTGGGCCTTCCACGCCCGGGGAACGCCGGGCCACCGGGAACGGCTCAGACGCCAAACCCGGCTTTCGGGGCTCATCAACGCTACCGCCGCTTACCGGGCGGGGGTTGTCCCGGCGGCGGCAAAAGACGGGACGCCGGTCCGCACCGATCCCGCGATGAGGGGCTACCGGGACCTCTTTGAGCGGGAATTCGCCGGGGACAACCGCTTTTGCGACATAACCGGACCGGGCCTCCCCCTGGGGATAAAAAACCTGCCCCTGGGGGAGGCCCTCGCCCTTCTTGGGACGGCCCCGGCCTCTTTCCCCGGAGACGGGGAAACGCGGGCTCCCGGAGAAACATGCGGGGGCGCCTGGGAAGAAACGAGGGGGGATATTCTACAAGCCTTCATACGCCGGGAACGGGAAGCCCTTGGGGAACTGAGGGACATCCTCACCGGGGCCGCCGGCGTACCTGAGGCCCAGCTGGAAAAACGTCTGGACGACGCGGATTACCTCTGGGGCCACTTCCCCGAATGCGCCGGCGCGGAAGGCCGCCGCCCTCCGGGGGGAGACCTTTCCTTCCTCAAACGGGTACGGGCGGAGATAGATCCTTTCATCAGCTTGTGGGAACGGTTACTGCTCTAACGGGGGTTCAACAAAGAAAACAAAGTCCGCGAATGAACGCGAATTATTCGGATAAATTAGTGTTAATTCGCATAATTCCCGGATTTTTAGAATTCTATCGAACTCAGGTTGAATTATGTAATTTGAATTGGACAGAACACTAATCGTAAAGTATCCTTCCCCTTTTTATTTGTCCGTCTTTCTGTTCCAGAACCCATTCACCTGAGTAGAACCGCAGAAGGGCCAGTAATTCTCCGGTCTGGTTATCGTA
>JAISOQ010000248.1 GCA_031275515.1 Treponema sp.
TGGGAAATGTCGAAGGGCAGGTCCAGGTAATGATCCCGAAAGCTGCTGTTCTGTTCCGGATCAAGCACTTCAAGCAGGGCGCTTGCCGGATCCCCCTGAAAACTGGCCCCCATCTTGTCGATCTCGTCGATCATAAAAACCGGGTCCCTGGTCTTGACGATCCTGAGCCCCTGGATGATCTTTCCGGGCAGCGCTCCGATATAGGTTCTGCGGTGGCCCTTTATTTCGGCCTCGTCCCTCATGCCGCCCACCGAGAAACGGAAAAACTGCTTTCCTAGGGCCCGGGCAATGGAGCGGCCCACCGAAGTTTTTCCCACGCCGGGCGGTCCCACCAGACAGATGATGGAACCCACCGGTATTTTCCGTATTTCATGATTGCCCGTCTCCCCGGATGCCTCCGCCTTTCCCGCGGAAGCCTTTTTCCCCGCGGAAATCTTGATCCCCAAAGAATCCCCGCCCCCGGAGGAACGCAGCTTCCGTACCGCAAGATATTCCACAATCCGGCTTTTCACATCTTTAAGGCCGTAGTGATCCCGCTCCAGAATGTCCCTGGCCGTTTTAAGGTCAAAGTGTTCCGGCTCAGGTTCTCCCCAGGGAAGAGCGGCGATCACATCCAGATAATTGCGGGTAACGACAAATTCCGCCGAATTGGGGTCCATCAGGCTGAATTTCTCAAGCTCCTGCTCCACCGTCTCCTTTATCTCGCCTTCAAACTTAAAGGCGTCCATCTTTTCCTTGAACTTCTGGTACTCCGAACTTTTGGCGTCCGTCGCCATCCCCAGTTCGCTTTTGATAGCCTTGAGTTCTTCCTTTAAAAAGTAATCCCGCTGGCTTTTTTCGATCTTCTCGTTTATCTCTTTCTGAATCCGCTTTTGTATGCGCAGAAGCTCCTGTTCTTTTTTGATGAACACCAATACCTGCTCCATACGCCTGCGCACATTCAGAATTTCCAGAATCTTCTGTTGTTCGTTCTTTTCGATATTGAGGATACTGGCGATAAAGTCGGCGATCTTTCCCGGATGATCGATATTGATCATATTGAGCCGCATCTCCTCGGAGAAGAGCGGGTTGTTCTCGGAGATCTGCTTCATCTCGCTGATAAGCGCCCTGGTAAGGGCCTTTACCTCGCTGGTATCGTCTTCCTCGTCCTCCAGGTAGCTTACCGCCGCCACAATGGGGTTGGAAGCCGAAAGGGTCTTTTTTACCCGGAAACGTTTAAGCGTCGAAATGAAGATATTCAACCCCCCATCGGGGAGATTTATCTTCTTGACGATCTTCGCCGCGGTTCCCACCTTGTACAGATCCGTAATCGCGGGAGTTTCGGTATCATTTTGGAGCATTACAAGCCCGATAAGACCGTCCCCCGCAACCGCCTCGTCAATTACCTTCACATCGGCGGGGTTGCCAATCATGATGGGAGTAAATATCCCGGGGAAAATCGGCCGTCCCATAAGAGCCACCAGAGGCAATTTGTTGGGGAGTATTTGATCGAGAGGAACTACACTTTGGTCGGACATGTTTACCCCTTTTGTATATAATATATTGGCTGGATAGCGAACCGGCTGCCCAATTTCACGCCAAAAAAATCTGTTTCGATCTTAAAATGACGGATACCTGTTTCAAATATCGCAAAAAAACACCTAAAAGGCAAGAAAAGGGGTAACTACCTTCAATTCGGAATATGAATACCTCGGAATATGAATACCGCACAGGGCATCAAACCAGGGAAAGAATCCCGTCAAGCTGCAGCCTGAAGCCGGGGGGGGAAGAGCGGCATAGAGTTGTATGAACTCATTCACCTCTATCTTCGTGCAATCCGGCAGGTGAATCGCCGGCGGCGCCTGGCCGGCGCCTCGATCCGGCCTTCCTGAATCTTTTTCCTGATTGGCTTTGCTTATCCTGAGCATAAGCAAGTCCCCTCCCAGGGACTGCTCATGAGTATACCACTTTTTTCCCGCGCCGGGGCTTTCCGGTGGAGGTTTTCATATTCCGAATTGAAGATTTTTGCGGAATTCGCTTGACCTTGTTCCTTCGGGTGGGTATAATCAAACTATACGCTTTAAAGGAATAGGGGTGAGACTCCCTAACTAACCCGTAACTGTAATCAGGCGGGCCGGAAACGGCCTGCGGGGTTGTCGTTACCGCCACTGGCGTTGTCCGCGATACGGACGGCCGGGAAGGCGGACAGCCGCGAATGCCTGTAAGTCAGGAGACTTTAGCGTGGTATATCCCGCCGTTGGCGGGAACCGTATTTTTTACGGCTTCGATGGTATGGCTGTAGGAAAACCGTTTACCCCTGCGTACATGGTGATAACTGGTTTTTCCCGGGCTTGGGAGTTGATGATGCCCGTTTTACGCGCCGCGCCCGCGCGGACTTGTGTTCCAGGAAAAATTCTCCCTTTCCGTAATTCCCTGTACGGTAAAGCCCCCCCCCCCCCCCCCCCATTTTATTTAGTAGTAATACTGTTACACGCCTGTTTTCTCCTGACAGCCGCGGAAGCGGGATTCCGTGCGGGGGGGGAAGGCGGTTTTATTCCGTGAACGAGAGCGTAAAGGATTCTCCGCGTCCCCCGGGCGCGGGGGTTTCGGAACGCTCTTTTTTATTTGAGTTTTCCCTGAAGTTGAATTTCAGGGGCAGAATTAAAACACCCTGAGTTCAAACCGTGACCTGGCCGTCTGTCGAATGTTATTCGATTTTGGTTTGAACCAGGGCTTCTTAAAGTATACCCCGGAACAAAACGGGGTACAAGGGAAAAATACCATGAAAAACACTATCCTCACCCGTGCCGCTCTGGCGGCGGTGTTTTTTGCCGCGGTCCTGGCGGCTTTCGCGCTCAGCGGCTGCCCGAATTTAACGGAAGTCAGTATCAATACCAATACCAATAACGGACCCTATACCGTTACCTTCGACTCCCAGGGGGGGAGCGATGTGGAGGCGGCGAGCGTCGAAAGTGGGGCCGGGGTGGAGACGCTCCCGGAGCCGGTTAAGCCCGGGTATACGTTTGCGGGGTGGTATACGGACCCGGAGGGGACCAAAGCCTGGACCGGCGCCGCGGTAACCGGGGATATAACCGTCTATGCCAAGTGGACCCAAAAGACGGCAAATGAGGCCGCCGCGGAAGCGCTGCGGGACGCCGGCAAAATTACTGTTCCCGCCGGGGGAACCGGAAGGGCGGAGATCGTCTTTGGCGCCGATAACAAGGTAACCATTACCATCGGGGGAGAAGACAAAACATACGACTGTGTGATTACCGACGACGCCATCATCATAACGAAAGAGGACGGCGGGAAGGTGTCCGTGGAGTATGAAATTGCCGAAGACGGAACGCTGAGCATAAGCGGCCTGGACAAGATAGACGGGAGTTTACCCGCCGAACCGGTTGAGCCCGAAACTGAAAACGCCGTGGAGAAACCCGCCGAGAACGATAACACCGGCGAGGACGACGAAGACACCGGCGGCGGGAATCCCCCTGCCTCCGGCATTACCTATACCGCGGCCGCGAACGGTACGGCGGATACGGTAACTTCCACGGCAATTACCTTTACCTTTAGCGGGGCGATTACGGGCCTGAGCGCCGCTGACATTACCATAACCGGCAATACCGGCGCGGTTACGAAGGGCAGCCTTACCGGCAGCGGGAAAAACTGGTCGCTGGGGATCACCGTGCAGACCGCGGGGGAGGTGAAGGTCAAGATAACCAAAGACGGCGTTAAGGACACCGAACAGACCGTGACGGTACACAAAAACTCCTATACCGCGGCCGTAGAGCTTCGCCTGCGGGACGGCCTTACCCGTGAGACGTGGACCGGCCAGGGAACCGCCGAGGAAGGGTGGACATTGAACGTTACCGAATTGTCCACGGTGTATGTGGCGGTGTACAAAGAGGCGGCCCAGACCATTACCGTGAGTGGGACGGACAGCGCCAAAGTAACTCAAGCCTCCCCAAACGACAACGTGGACGGTATTACCGTAACGGACGAAGAGGCTGTCTTTACCGTGGAGACCGGGGACCTGGTGTTTGACGGCGGGGAGCGGACCTTTACCCTGGACGTGAACGAGAGCGGCGCGCTTTCCCGCAAGGTAAACGTAACCCTGAACGTAAACGCCGATAAAACCGGCGCGGCGGTGTTCAAGCTGGTAAAGAAGGAAGGGGATGTGGAATTCCTGGAACGGCTGGGGGACGCTGCAAAAGCATTTAACGGCCTGGTGAGCGCCTTTACCTGGGTGGAACAGCACGCGGAAGCGAATACCGAGTACACCATCCGGGTGGAAAAGAACGAGAGCAATATCCCCCACCTGGTCATGGGATCGAATGCACAGGAGAACGTAACCCTGCGGTTCAAGGGAACCAAAGAAGGCCCCTTTACCCTGGATCCGGTGGAGCGGGCGGCAGGCCCCAGCGGATCCATAGAAGTAGTGAATCTGCAGAACCTTTCCGGCGGCGGGAGGGATGGATTTATCCAAATCGGCGGCGGCAGCCCCGCTCCCCAAAGGACCTTTATCCTGGGAAAGAACATCACCATCCAGAGCTATACTTTCTCGGGGGCGCAGTATCAAAATTATGTAACTGTATTTTATGTCGATGCTAACGCCACCCTGATACTGGAACCTGGCTCGAAAATAACCGATCACAATGTCTTATCATATCCCGTTATCAATGTACAAAGTAAAAACATCCGGAATAGCAACAAGAATCCAACGCTGGACGGCAAGCTGCGCATTGAGGGCGGGTCCATTATCAATTGGGCGACCTCGGATAATTCTAAGGCATTGATAGAATTGGTCGTTAACCCAGATTACCGGTCGTCCGGCTGTTTTTACCTGGCCGGAGGTAGCGTCCTTGCCTTAAGCGGCAACAGCAATAACAAAGTAAAGTTACATAATACCCTATATGATCTTGATCTGGCAAACGGGATGAGCCTGCCCTAAGGAGCAGATAACAAGTAGCAGGTAACAGGTTTGTTGTTTGGGGGGTGTGTTTTAGTTGTGGAAAATACCGCGTTGCGGTAGTAAACATTGTTCTTTTAAGGAGTTTTCTTTATGGAAGAAAACAAAACAGACGGCGGAAATGAGGTTCTCCTTTCCTACATAGGCATGAACCTGAGCTACACTCAGGGTAAGCTCATGCACATCGACGGCAAGGAAGACGCGGTAGAAGGGGACATAGGGACGGTGGACCGCCCTGTCCAGGCTGATGGGGTAACGATTCCTGCTACTGAGTCGGATCCGGTGCTTTTCTCTTACCTGTACGCCAAGGGTGATGAAAGCAGCCTGCGGCAGCTTCTGGTCAAGATCAACAGTTGGACCGGGGATCCCGCGCGCTTTACCGTGCTGATTCCCGCAGCAAAGGGCGGCTGGGGCATCCAAACCGTGGATCTTACCCTGGTAGACAGTGACGGCAAGACCCTGGTCATTAACCCCCACGGCCTTGCCCAATACGGGAACTACTTGTACCTGGTGGACTACCAAATCCAAAAGATCTTCATCGTGGACGCGGGTAGACTGGAGGCCGCTGCGGACGGCACCGCCGTCGAGGTTCGGACCTTCGATCTGAGCGGGGATTTGACAGCTGACAGCAAGGGACAGGCGGTCATCATCATTGGCGGGTATCTCTACGCCCTCTACATCGTCTCCGACACGGCCGCGACCAAGTTTGACCCTAGCGTTCTCTTCAGGCTGGCTATAGACGGCGCGACCGGGGCCCTTAGCTACGACACCCAAATAACGGTGGGCAGGAACGCCCAGTCCATCATCCCGGTGAAAGGGACGATAAAGAACGCGGATACCCTGTATCTCCTTATCCCGGCCACCGGCGGCAGGCAGTGGTACGGCGGCATAACCAACGGGACCAATTCTAACATCAGCTATGTGGAGGCTGAAGCCGAAACCTGGCCCACTGCGGCTCCGGTAAAGCTCACCGGCGATCCTGCGGCGACCCCGGTTACGAACTATGACATCCACGCGGCGGCAGCGGCCCTGCGGGACGGGGACAGCGCGCTTTTTATCCTCACCCAGATCTATACCGGTGGCAGCGACGATCCGTTTAAGTCTCCTACTGCCGCGTCCTACCGGATATACCGGACCTCGGTAAATGAGTTCCTCAATCTCCCCGATGGCATCCCTATTATCAAGGCAGTAGACATGAAGGTTCTTACCCCGGTGGACGAGAGAACCCTTACGTCCGTTAACGGTTATGGTATGGCCTACGGTATCTACTTCTGGGATCTCCTCTACGAGCAGGTTCCCGATACCACGGATGATTCAGGAGACCGGCTCTGGGCCGGCCTGGGTACGCCGATTCTCGTAACCAGCGGAGCCTATGAGACCGCCATAGAGGATCCGGCTTATGGTTCGCCCACGGGTATCTTTCAGAACGACTATATCGAGTTCGGCTACCTGGGCGGGGTAAATGTCAACGCGGGCGCGTTTGACCTCCTCATCGAGACCGCGAACCAGGCCAAGCGGGGAGTCTCCCTCAAACGGACCTTCCGCAAGACCCAGACCCCCAGGCCCACGGAAGAAGAGGTCGCCGCGGCCCAAGCCAAGGCTGCCCAGGCAAAAGGCAAGTAAAAAATAGAGAAGAGGGAAGAGAAGAGGGAAGAGAGAAGAGTGAGGAGTGAGGAGTGAAGAGGGAAGAGAAGAAGAGGGAAGAGGGAAGAGTGAGGAGTGAAGAGGGAAGAGGGAAGGGAAGAGGGAAGAGTGAGGAGTGAAGAGGGAAGAGAAGAGGGAAGGGAAGAGAGAAGAGTGAGGAGTGAGGAGTGAGGAGTGGAGATGTCACTTCACTCTTCACTCTACACTCTACACTCTATAAACTTCACACTTCACTCTTTACTATTCATTATTTTGAGGAGGATTTATGGCGGTATTACATACGATCAAGGCGTGGCTCTACGAGAACCTGCTCACCGAAAACCAGAACGATTACGCGGCCCGGGTCAGCCCGGAACGGACCCTCACCGTGCGGGACATCTGCCA